>CBDUWI010000063.1:0-7014 GCA_965370885.1 uncultured bacterium
ACTATTTGGTTATTGGTCAAGTGTAAACTATAGAGAGAGTTATAAAATGCATATTAGTAACGGTATATTATTTAATCATGAATCTCCAAGAAGAGGACTTGAGTTTGTCACTAGAAAGATTTCTCGCACAACAGCAGATATATATCACGGTCTAGAAAGTAAACTACGTTTAGGTAATGTTGACGCAATAAGAGATTGGGGTTTTGCTGGAGACTATGTAGATGCAATGTGGCGTATGTTACAAAAAGAAGAACCTTCTGATTATGTTATTGCTACTTGTAAGACTCATTCTGTACTAGATTTTGTTAATATAGCATTTAATATAGCAGGTCTAGATGTAGAAGAACATTTAGAAATAGATGAAAAGTTAATGAGGCCTGCAGATGTCTTAACTTTAAAAGGAAACTATTCTAAAGCTAAGAAAGAATTAGGATGGTCTCCTACTGTTACATTTGAAGATTTAGTAGAAATGATGGTTAAGAATGATATTGCACAAGTTTATTAGGAGATATTTACATGAAAGTACATATAATATCAAATTCATTAAAAACACAAAGCGGTTTTTCAAAAGTAGCAGAAAACTTGTTAAAAGGTTTAACGAAATTAGGTCATGAAGTAACTATAACAGGAATGCAAACAACGTATATACCAGAATATTATGGTAAAATAGAAGTCTTACCGATAGAGACGTTTTATATAGATGAATTAAGCCAACTTATTTTTAATATAAATAAATGTCAATCTGATATCATTCTTTGTATATTTCAGGCAGATGCAGATTTAGGGTATATTGCTAAATCACTTATGAACGTTATATGGTATGTTCCTGTTGAAGGTATAAACATATCTACAAATATGGCAAATGATATAAATACTGTAAAAACGAATAGTGGGAAAATCATCGCTCAGACAATGCATGGTGCAGGAGAGATGTCTATAAATTCTTTTATATATCATGGATATAATCCCAATATTTTCAGACATCTAAAACTAAACAGTAGTAGTAAAAATAAGAAGTCGAATATAGAAGAAACAAGATATTGTTACTATAGTACAGAAATAGCGAATATAACTTCCAGCCCTATACACATATATAAACATAGTTGTGACTGTTGTAATCTATCAATAAAAGAACAATCATTATGTCCTTATTACGAGAAAGAGAAAATAACTATATTAACATATAACGGTAAATGGATATCAGAAGAAATATATATAGATGAGTTAATAAATAAAACTTTGAAGAAGTTTGTATTCGGCTTTGTAGGACAAAACTTTGGTGTGAGAAAAAGAATAGAAAGACTAATAGAAGCATATGCAGAATTTGTCAATAGTTCAACAGTAAATAAGGATAGGACTATCTTACATCTCCATACAATGCCTATATCTATACAAGGAATAGATCTAATTAGTATAGTAAAAAAATACAATATAGAAAATAACGTAATATTCTCATTTGGTAGTACAAGGTCATCTGCATGGTCTGAAAATGCGATGGGTGTATTATTTAATACATTTGACTGTAATGTATCAGCATCTTCTGGAGAAGGATTTGGTCTTCCTACACTAGAAAGTATTGCGTGTGGAGTACCAAATATAGGACCTAATTTCAGTTCATTTATAGAATTAATAGGTACATCTATGGATGATAGTCCCAGAGGATTACTAGCAGATCTTTCTGACGTACAAATGATACAAGATGGATCATACAGAGGTCTAGTATCTATAGGAAGCTTCGCAGATTGTATGAGTAAAATGTATACTCAAAAACATCTAGCAAGTGAGTTTTCTAAAAACGCTGTAAAGTTTTCAAAAGACTTTACATGGGAAAGTATATGTGAACAGTGGGACGAAGTTTTGAATGGTTTTGTTAATCATACAAAAAAATAAGTATTAATCAAATATAAGAAGGTGTTATGAACAATGAAAGTATTAATAACAGGTGGTGCAGGATTTATAGGTTCCAATCTCGCCAGAGAACTTGTTAAAGAACATGAAGTTATTGTATTAGATAATTTTCATACAGGTAAACTAGATAATCTTGCTAGTATAATAGATAATATTGGACTTGTTGAATGTTCGTGTAATTCTATCAATACATTTTCTCATGATCCTTTACTAAAGGATATAGATATAATATACCATCTAGGTATTCCATCATCATCTCCAATGTATAAGAATAGTCCTGGATTAGTAGGTAATGCAATTAATGGTATGATACAAATTCTTGAGTTTGCTAAAGCGAACGATATAGGTAAAGTTGTATTAGCTTCATCGTCGTCTTTATATAATGGATGTGATATTCCGTCTTCAGAAGATATGGACATAAAAGTTACAGATTTTTATACAGAAGCTAGATTATGTACTGAAAGGATTGCAGAACTATATTCAAGTATGTTTGGTATAAAATCAATATGTCTTAGACTATTTTCTGTATATGGACCTAATGAAGACTCTAAAGGCACATATGCCAACATGGTATCTCAATTTATGTGGTCTATGAGAGATAATAAATCTCCTATTGTATATGGAGATGGTAGCCAGGCGAGAGATTTCGTGTTTGTAGGAGACGTTGTTAATGCATTTAGGATAGCAATGGAATTAAATGTTAAACATGATATAATTAATGTCGGTACTGGAATTATGTATAGTTTCAATCATGTCATTAAAATACTGAATGCTAAAATGAATATAGATATAGAACCTACATATATAGAAATGCCGATAACTAACTATGTAAGAAAAACTCTTGCAGATACGTCAAAACTTGATGAACTAGGATATAAGTATAAGTATTCTCTAGAACAAGGTATCGACATGATGTTATAGTATGAGAGATATGTATGAATTCTGTAATAAATTTTTTAGATTCTGGAGATGTTTTAGGAAAACGTGGTTTAGTAGATAATGATAATAAGTCTTTACAGTCCAAACATCCTGACGATAAAATTAGTAATACAGGATATAGAAATAGGCTTGCTAAAAATAAAGGGTATAAAAACAGCAGCGAATATCAAAGCGAGCTTGCTAAAAATAGAGGATATAAAAGTCACAGTGAATATCTAGATATGCTTGCTAAAAAGAGGGGATATAAAAGTCATAGCGAGTATTGTAGTGAAATAAAATATGAAAATGGAGAATGTGTTCCTTTCAGTAAGAACAAAGAATGTCCACTATATCTCGGTGTTCATATAGCAGAAAGAATACTACCACTAATTTTCGATAATGTAGAAAGAATGCCGTACGGAAATCGCGGATACGATTTCATATGTATTAACGGGTATAAAATTGATGTTAAAAGCTCAAGTTTAAGGAGCAACAATCTATGGATGTTTGGTATAAGAAAAAATAAGATAGCAGACTATTTTTTAATGATAGCATTTGATAATAGATATGATCTAAATGTTATGAATATCTGGTTGGTAAAGAATAATAAAATTATCAGGGGAGGAAAACTAAATGAGAGAGTAGGTTTTGGAATTATGAATAACAAAAAGTCTCTAAGAAAGTTAAAAGAGTATGAAATTACCGACAAATTAGATAATATTCAAAAAGTATGTAATGAATTCAGAGAAGCTAACTAGATTATGTTATGTAATGATACAAAATATGTAAGAAATTAGATATCGGATCACAATCATTAATATATCACACATTATAAAGTATTCTTACATGTCTCACCTATTTTTTTTCTAAAAAAGTATTTAAACTATAACAGCATACATAACCGTGACTATCTTTGGGTGTTAGTCAATCATCTAATACCTAAAGATGTGCTAAATTGACATTCAAAGGAACCAACTATGTCAGATGTATGTATATGTAGATATCCATTACTTGTCAGAGATAACAGAGGCCCTGAACCGGTAGACTTCATGTCAGTACCAATAGGAATATTTGCTGACAGAGAGTTTAGACTACCTCGTATAGAGCGTACTGTTCTTAATGATACTGATGGTAATCCTATGAATTGCATTGCTGTACATTGGAAAGAACTTGATCATGAAAACATCAGTACATACGATGTTAATAATCATCTCGTTATTGCAGGTTGCGATCCTTCAAGAATGTCAATGAAAGATGGTATGTTAGTCTGTAATGTCAAGGATATATATACGGTATTCCATCCTGAAGATGAGTGGGATTCTTATCATATAGTAGATATAGACTCCGACTCTGTTTTACAATAAGACTTGTATATGATCTTTCAAGTATGAATAAACAACTGGAGGTAAACACTATGGCAAAGGAATCTCGAATAATGAAGGTGTCGAAGAACAACAAGCCATTCATGTCCCGTGTTGCAAGGAATAACAGAGCCCAGATGTGGTTTAAGAGAGAGATCGGAGACCCCATGGGAGCTTGCATACAGGCTAAGGAAAAAGGTAAGAGCTATACTCTGACAGAGAAGAAGGAAAACATCGCTGCTTGTCAGGTCCAGCTTGGTATAGAGAAGGGAATGAAAGCTCCCGTAATTGATCCAAACTCGTACTACAACAGGCTTCACGAAGGCAGAGTAGGCGGCGGACAGCCCGTATAGACAATCTATATAATACCTGTTTGACGTCAATGATAGAGTACCATCTATTTAAAGACTAAAACTGTATTTATAGAGAAGTTAGGAGGATTCGAAATGGCAATGAATTTTCTAGAAGGAGTAAGAGGTGCAACTCTCGGTGAGTCTGCCAAAACACTGGTAGATGAAGGCTTAGTGACTGCAGGTACGTTTATAGGTACCAGCTTCGCCGGCGGCCAGACTGAAAAAATTGGTTTACCCAAAGATGCGGAAGGTAATCCAATTCCTGTCACCGAAGTATCTCCTACAGGAGATAAGATCAAGGCTTGGGCTGCAAACAATGTTCCGAAGGTTCTTGCATGGTTCTATCTGAGGAAACATGTGACAGGACTACCAGAAGACAATATGTATGCAGATGCGAGCAAGGCTCTGGCAACTTCCGTTATGTACGATACTCTTGTAAGGGTGTCAAATAAAGGAGTCGCTCCTATGTATCCAACCGTATTTGGTCTTGGAGATGATGGTGCTATCACTGGAGACACACAGTCATTGTCTTCAGAGGATGTACACAGGATTTTACAGGAGAATGCAGCTCTCAAACAACAGATAACAGGTCTTGTTAAGGGAAGCCAGGATGTAAAATCTGCAGATGAAGTACCAAGACAAGACAGAGAGAGGCGATATGGATTCATGGAACCCCCTGCCGTAGAAACGAGAAGGAGAGAATTCGGTTTCTCAGGTGATAAAGGCGGCGAGTCAATCGCGAACGTATTCGGAATGTTGTAAGATGGAGGAAAGAAAATGGATCCAAGACAAGTAAGTCAAGGACAGGTCGGTCAGACACCTGCAGTACAGTACAATCAGGTGATGTCTGCACAGCAGCCAGGGTTCTATGGAGAGTTACCACTGTCGTCCAAACCTGATTACGAGGCATACTGTAATTACCTCGAATCAAGAGGATGGAGACGGGAACAGCTTACCCTCGACGAGGTAAACACGACACTGGTTACAGTAACAGGCGTTGCTCTAGGTACTGTGGGAACAGTAATAGACATCTTAATTCCTGCAGGCCAGAAAGCATCTATTATGGGTACTCAACAGGTACCAAGAGGTGCCAATGCCAGGACTGCACATAGTCTGAGAGTAAGGCTTGCAGACTCAGTCGATACAGAGATAGAATTCCAGACCAAGATCAGAATGTACAAAGAAAAGTCTTCTGAAACTGCCATCCAGCTGGCAAGGACATTCTATGCAGATGTTGCAAATACTCTGAATTCTGCTGTAACAGATGCTGAAGCCGTCAAGTGGAAAACTGATGAACAGTGGTATAGGTTCAAACAAGGTGTTGAAATTAACGGTGCAGAACACCTTAAAATCGATATTGTGTCTCCGGACATTACTATTGATGAAGACTATATCAGGTTTGCCCTTGATCTGGACCTGTGGACAAGAGAAGACTGATAGATCTATAATAGATCTTACAGATTGTACTAAAATATAGGTATGAGGAGCCATACATAATGTGTTGGTGGGAAGAACAGCTTCCCGCCACGATATTTTTTCAGTTTTTGATTTTATAGTTTTTCAGATAATATATTATTCTTAATATCATCGTTTCCTAATTATCAAATCCTAATGTTTATATTATCGTAGATCATGACTAATTAATTTTTAGAGGTGACTTAAATGGCAAATACTAAATGTTCAGATATATGTGCGGCTATAAAAGATGAAACTGAAGGAGCAGAGTTTTATAAAAATATGTCACGTAATGCATCTAAATTAGAATCAAGTGTTATAGATGAGATTACCGAAGATGAGATCAGACATAGAAATATACTTAAATTAATGTCTGATGATAATAACTGTAAATGCTAATAATGTCCAATAATAACACAAAAAAACTAACTCGAGGAGATGCTGACTTATTTAATGATAACATCATCAAATATGCAAAAGACGTCAAAAATAATAAAAGAGAGTTAGGTAAACAAATTCCAGAGAAGTGACTAATATGACATTTGATCCAACAAAGGAATATCACATAATACATGTCCAAAGTAAGGAGATTACATATTATGAATATTTGTTAAGTGAAGCAATAACGCTGATAGCTGATTATCTAAATATGTCAAGAGAAGAAAGTGTTGAACATATACTTGAAAGATATGATGCTATAGACATTAGTTCTGCAGTACTTCAGATGATAACATATATGTACGCTAATACTGCTTCAACACTGGATGATATAGAAGATATCGTAGATTAATATCAATAGTCATAAATATTATCTATAAATCTGTATCTTACATTAGTATACGGAGGTAGTGATATGGTTAAATTTAAAAAATTGTCAGCAGACAATGGTAATAAAACAAAAATAATGGCAGGACATACTGGCTTCTCTATAGAACAATTAGAAGATGAGATTGATGCAGGTACTATGATAGGCAAGAAGCTGAAGTCCGTCGAAGAAGAACTTGAAAAGTACTAACAAT
>CBDUWI010000064.1:0-7005 GCA_965370885.1 uncultured bacterium
AAATTATAAAAGGTCTTGATAAAGTATCAGGCATTTCAGGTTATAGTTTAGTTTCAAAATCGGCAAGAGATATTGAATCTGTAAAACAAAATGCTTTAAAAGTTATCCAAAGTGAACTTAAAGATAAAATTGTAAAATTTAAAGTTGAAAGTAAAAGAAGCGATAAACTATATCCCTTGACGAGCCCAGAAGTTACTCAAAAGGTTGCTTCGTATGTGCTACAAAACACTGAGTTATTAACTGTTGATGTTCATAAACCTGAGCTTATACTGTATGTTGAAATTAGATTAGATGCAGCTTTTATTTATTGTAAAAAAATAAAAGGTATGGGGGGATTCCCTGTAGGTGTAGCAGGGAAAGGCTTGTTAATGCTTAGCGGCGGAATAGACTCGCCAGTTGCAGGTTTTTTAGCAATGAAACAAGGGATTGAAATTGAAGGAATTCATTTTGAATCTACGCCTTTAACTTCGATAGAATCTGCACAAAAGGTTATAGATTTACTAGAAAAAATGGCCGCATATGCACCGCGTTCAAGAATTAAATTGCATATGGTTCCTTTCATGGAACTTCATAGTGAAATAATTAATCATATACCAGAATCATATAATATAACTATTATGAGAAGAATGATGTATCGAATTTCCGAAAAAATCGCCTTAAAGAATAATTGTATTGTCTTAGTAAATGGTGAGAGTGTTGGCCAAGTTGCATCCCAAACATTAAAAAGTATGAGCGTTATCAATGAAGTTGTTAATATGCCAGTAATTAGGCCTTTAGCTACTTATGATAAGTTAGATATAATAGCAATTTCTCGGAAAATAGATTGTTACAATATTTCAATTATGCCTTTTGAAGATTGTTGTACTGTTTATGTACCGAAGAAACCAACTACAGCTCCTCGCCTTGATAGATGTATAGAATATGAAGCAAAATATGATTTTGATTCCTTAGTTAATAAAACGATAGAAAACACTAAATCAATTATTATATCTGCTAAAGATCATTTAGATATAACGATGAAAGGTTTAGTAGTTAGTGAGGTAATTTAAATGAATATTATAAATTTAGAAGAAGGGTTATTTGTTTACAAATTTAATCCAACTGAGAAAAATGAGGTTGTTGGTTACAATGTATTAGTACTAAAACATGATAACGAGTGTATTTTAATTGATACAGCATTTAGAAGACATTACGTTCAAATTGAAGAGGACTTAAGAAAAAAAGGGTTTAGAGTATCTAAAGTTATTTTAAGTCATTTTCATCGTGATCATATTGGAGGTCTTCCTAAATTAGAGGGAGTAGATTTAATCGGAAGTATTTACGCTCAAGATACACTTAAAAAGATCTTTAAAGGTCAAGATTATACTAAGTATATGCCAACTCTTGCTATAGTTAATAAGTCGACTATTAAATTTGGGAAATTTAAAATAGATTTATTAATAAATAAAGGGCATTCTATCGATGGATTGCTAGTTATTATAAATGGCAAATATGTATATGTTGGTGACGATATTATTTTCAATTATAAAGGTGAACCATTATTACCTTTTTGTGCTGATTTAGATGCCATAGCACACATTAACTCCTTACAAACAATAAAAAGTTTAGTAAAGAACTGTATCTTAATTCCAAGCCACGGACCAATATCAAATAACAAAGAAGATATCGAAAAAGATATAAATAATAGAATCGCCTATTTGAACTATATTACTAATAATAAAGGAACTAATTACTTAGATTTTAATAAAGATACAAATATTAAATTTTCAGATTATGAATGGTATAAAAATAATATCTAAAAGGAGAGATTAATAATGGTAAAATGGGATTTATCCAAACTTTATAAGTCGTATGATTCAAAAGAGTTTCAAAACGATTTAAAAAAGATTAATTCATATATTATAAAAGCAAATGAATTTAAAAGTTTATTTATAAATGGAAATAACGAAACAGAGGTTATTGCTAATTACTTACTGCTCGACATCGAAATCAATGATCTAATTCAAAGACTTTATAGTTTCGTATCTTTAAATCAAGCAACTAATACAACTGATTCAGACAGTGTTAAGTACGGTGTAATATTACATAAGAAATTAACAGAGTTTACAGAAATTAATACGCTATTTTCTAAATATATTAGTTCAGTAAAAGATATTGATAAAGTGATCCAAGAAAACGAGTTCTTAAAAGAACACGCTTTTATCATTAAAGAGGTTATTAAAAACAACAAGTTTAAACTTGATGAAAAAACAGAAGGATTACTATCAAAATTAAAACAATCATCATCAGGATTATGGGAAAGATTAATGGGTGTGTTGACTTCAACGCTAGAAGTCGAGTATAACGGTTCAATATTAACTTTGCCTGAGGTTTTAGGGAAAGCAGAGGATAAGACCCACAAATTCGTAAAAGTGCTTACGAAGCAGAAATGCAAGCATATAACAAAATTGATAAATCCATCGCTTTTGCATTGAATGGTATAAAAGGTGAAGTAAATACATTAACAGAATATAAAGGATATAATTCTGCGTTAAATAAAGCTTTAATAAATTCGCGAATGAAGAAAGAAACATTAGATGCGATGCTTGATTCTATGAAAGAATATTTAAGTGTATTTCATAAATATTTAAGGAGAAAAGCTGAATTATTAGGACATAAAAACGGGTTACCTTGGTATGATTTATATGCGCCAATGGGTAGCAGTGCTAAAGAATTCACTGTCGAAGAAGCAAAAGCATATATTTTAAAGAACTTTGCGAGTTTTAGCCCGAATTTAGAAAACTTAGCTAAAAGAGCATTTACGGAAAATTGGGTTGATTATTTGCCTTATAAAGGAAAAGTTGGTGGCGCATTTTGCGCTAACATTCACCCGATTAAAGAATCGCGTGTCTTAACTAATTTCAATGGATCATTTGGTGATGTAGTAACATTAGCACATGAACTTGGTCATGCATACCATGGCGATAATATATTTAAAGAGACAATATTAAATGCAGAATACACAATGCCAGTAGCTGAAACAGCATCAACGTTTTGTGAGACAATTGTTCTTAAAGCAGCGTTAAATGATGCTGTTCAAAGCGAGAAAATATACTTATTAGAATCAAGTCTGCAAGGCTCTACGGCTGTTGTTGTCGATATTTTATCGAGATATATTTTTGAAACAAATGTTTTTGATCAACAGAAAAATAATTTCTTAGACGAAAACAAATTAAAGGAAATGATGCTTAATGCCCAAAAAGAAGCGTACGGAAATGGATTAGATCATGAGTATCTACATCCTTATATGTGGTTATGGAAACCACATTACTATAGTGGTTCACTAAGTTTTTATAACTGGCCTTATGCATTTGGTTTATTATTTGCGAAAGGGCTATATGGTATTTATCAAAAAGAGGGAGCTAGTTTTACAAAGAAATACGATGATTTACTTAGAGCAACTGGTAAGATGACTGTTGAAGAAGTAGCTCTTCTTGCTGATATAGATGTAACAAGTAAAGATTTTTGGAGAACTTCACTCGAAGTTATTAAACAAGATATTGAATTATTTTTAGAATTAACAAAATAGAACATATCAATTGCAATCAAAAAAGTAATTTATTATAATGGCTTAGAGGTGAGATAATTGACAAAAAAAATATTGTTATTTATAACTGCTTTCATAATGATCTTAGGATTGTCAGCATGTTCTAAAGGTTACACAAATATTTCAAACGCAGAATTAACTGAAATGTTAGAAAGTAAACCTGAATATCAGTTTATTGATGTAAGAACAAATTCTGAATTTTATGAACAAAGAATTCCAGGGTTTGCAAACATGGATTATTACATTTTAGAAGTAGATTATTCAATATTAGACAGCCTTGATAAGGATGTTCCAGTTGTTTTAATGTGTAATAGTAGTAATAGAAGTTCTAGTGCTGCTGAAATATTTATTGATGAAGGATTTGAAGATGTTTATAACTTAGAATTTGGAATTGAGAATTGGGCAGGAATAACCGAATAGTAAATAGAGTCATTAATTTGACTCTATTTTTATTGTTATTTGGTATAATGATTGTGGAGGTGCATAATGGAAATCACTAGTATTCATAATAATCTTATTAAAGATGCAGTTAAATTACATCAAAAGAAATATCGTGATATGTTTGATTTATTTCTTATTGAAGGACAACATTTATTTGAAGAAGCAATTAAATTTGATATTATTAAGTATATTTTCACTGTAGATAGAAGCATTACAGGCGATAATGTTCATTATGTAACAAACCAAATTATTGAAAAAATATCTAAAACAAAAACACCGCAAAAAATAATTTGTGTTTGCCATAAAATTAAGAAAGAAGAAATTTTAAATCGGGTTTTAATTTTAAATGAAATTCAAGACCCTGGTAATTTAGGTACACTTTTAAGGAGTGCACTTGCTTTTGGGTTTAAAACTGTTGTGCTAGATAATTCTGTTGATGTATATAATGATAAGGTTATTAGGAGCACTCAAGGAACTATGTTTAATTTAAATCTTATTGAGATGAAGACTCTTGATTTTATTGATAAATTTCCTGATTATATAGTCTATGGAACGGCTCTAAAAGGTATCTCATTAGATCAAATTGAAATTTCTGAAAAAATAGCTATTATCTTAGGTAACGAAGGTAATGGGATAAAACAAGAAATATTAGCGAAAACAAAAAAAAATATATCGATTAAAACAAGTGATGTGAATAGCTTAAATGTTGGAGTTGCTGGAAGTATAATTTTGCATCATATAAATAATATTTAAGTTACTTGATTTTTATTTTTTATTATGATAAAATACAAATGCATATGAGTTAGAGAGTGGGTCAAACCCACCCTTTTTTTTGCAAAAGGAGTGAAGGTATGGAAGAACTAAAAACAAAATTTAAAGAAATTATTGAAGAGTTAGGATACTATTTATATGATATAATATATGAGATAGATGATGATGATTATATTTTAAAAGTATTGATTGAAAATGATACTTCTATTAACATTGATGATTGTATTAAAGTGTCCAGCATTTTAAGTGACGAATTAGATATAATGGATCCTTTTAAAGAACCATACAATTTAGAAGTTTCTTCATCTGGAGCAGAAAGACTTTTAAGAAACTCAGCAGAAATAAAAAGAGCAGTAAAAAAGACTGTTCATCTTAAAACGGATGAGCAAACAGTAGAAGGAACTTTAGTTTCTTTTAAAGATAATATTTTAGAAATATTGCAAAAAAATAGAAATACAGTTAAAGTAAATTATATTGATGTCAGTTTTATTAGACTAGCAATCATTTTTTAGGAGGATAATTATGATAAGTAAAGAGTTCTTTAAAGCACTTGAATTGATTGCTTTAGAAAAAGGATTAGAAAAAGAAAAAATACTAGAAATAATGAGCAGAGGTATTCTTAATGCCTATAAGAAAATATATAGTACATCAGAGAATGCGCGTATTGAATTTAATGAGGATAAAAATGAAATTCTTCTTTCGGCAGATTATGTCGTTGTAAAAGAAGTTCTTAACGCAGGAGAAATTTCTTTGGCTAAGGCAAAACTTAAGAGAAAGTCTGCAAAGATAGGCGATATTATTACAATTAAAGAACAAACTAAAGATTTTGGAAGAATCGCTGCATCTTCTGCAAAACAAATATTAACGCAAGGATTAAAACAACTCGAAAGAGAAAAAACTTATGAGATATTTAAAGAACGTGAAAATGAAATGATTACAACAGAGATTGTTGCACTTAATAGAGAATTTATTACACTTGATTTAGGTCAAAATTTAGAAACGAGTTTACCTAAAAAAGAACTTCTTAAAAGTGATGATTCGCGAGTAGGTTCTCGTTTAAAAGTGTATATCACAAAAGTAGAGATGACAACTAAAGGACCTAAGGTATTTGTTTCAAGAACGGATAAGAATTTAGTTAAAAGATTAATCGAACAAGTTTGTCCTGAAATAAATGATGGGACAGTTGAAATAATGGGTATCGCAAGAGATCCTGGTGATAGATCAAAAGTAGCTGTTTATTCACATGATCCAAATGTGGATGCTGTTGGCGCTGTTGTTGGTTATAAAGGAAATAGAATCAATGAAGTTTTAGAAGCACTACAAGGCGAAAGAATAGATATATATAAATGGTCGACTAATCCTGTAGAATTAGTAAGTAGTTCATTGGAACCAGCGAGAATTATTGCTATAAATCCTGATAAAAAACAAAAGCAAGCATTAGTTATTGTTAAAGATAAAGACTTAACTGCCACTATTGGAGTTAGAGGGCAAAATGCAAAACTTGCAGCTCAATCAAGTGGATGGAAGATAGAAATTAAATCAATTACCCAAGCAAAAGAAGAGGGTATTAAATACCGTAGGTTAGATAGTGAAACAGCATAAAATTCCTCTTAGGAAATGTGTAATCACGAATGAACAACTTCCAAAAAAAGAATTGATTAGAGTTGTAAAAAATAAAGAAGGATTAGTAAGTGTTGATTTAACTGGTAAATTAAACGGGCGCGGAGCATACTTGAAAAAAGATAAAAAAGTAATCGCAAAAGCAATTAAATCTAAGAAATTAGATCGCCATTTAGAAGTGTCAATTCCCAGTGAAATCTATCAAGAACTTTTAGATCTTTTTGAAAATGAATAAACAGAAAATATTTAATTTATTAGGATTAGCATTTCGAGCAAGAAAGCTACAACTTGGCGAAGGAATGGTTTTGAATGGATTATCAAGCAATGAATTTAATCTAGTTTTTCTAGCTAGTGATGCAGGTGAAAATATTAAAGATAAGATTGTTAAGAAGACTGAATATTATAAGGTAGTGCTTATCGATTGTTTTAGTTCAGATGAATTATCAAAAGCAATTGGTAAGGAAAACAGGAAAGTGATATTGGTTTCAGATAAGGGATTTATCGATAAATTTATCGAGTATTTAGATTCCTAAGAAAGAGGTGATTTTTGATGGCTAAGAAAAACATCAAAAAAACTAAAGATAAAG
>CBDUWI010000065.1:0-6959 GCA_965370885.1 uncultured bacterium
AGTTCTTTCTGTAACAGGCGTAAATATTGGTGTAAGATCTTTTGTATACATATCGCCCAAATAAATAGATACATTACTGTACTTCATACCTTGACCACGGATAAAGACAAAAATGGGCGTTTTCTTATCTGATAAAATTGGTTTGCCAGATGCATCACAATAAATACCAGCTACTAAAATTTGAGATCTACAATCTTTACAAAATTCCACAACAGCTCTTTCAGATGAATTTAAAGGACATTGTCTGGCTCCTCCATCTGGTAGTTTTGTAGTTCCGAACCATGGTGCCTCTCCATCTTTATATGAAAAACATTCTGTTGTTTCCCCTCTTTCCCCTTGTTTAAGTTTTGCAAGGATTTCTTTAACCTGAATAATAATCATATTAACTTCTGTAAGATTATATTCAACTCCTCTAACTTGAATTTTTTTCACTTCCTCAGTAATATTAATATGATTTACTCTGGACTGCCCAGCAATATAAACGCTATGAAAAAACTCATCCTCTGGTTTTACTGGGTCTTTACTAACAACTCCTCCACCTTCTATATCTGTGTAATCATCAATGCTTGGATTCATGTAACGTTCCTCCCTCTTTTTTTATTTTTTTAGTAATTTGATGTTAAACACCAATTACTTTTGTTCCGGTCATTTGGTATAGTAATAATTGAAAAATCATGGTTAAACCAACACCTCATATATTCGTTCATTAATTCTGACGACATATATTGTCTAGTTATTTTATAGGGTGGAAGTTTTTCCAAACTTGGATCTTCAACTGTTATTGGATTAACTTTTCTAACCTTCAAATCAGTTATTGGCCCTTTAATTAATTTTGGGTGTGGACAATATATTATAACTAACTTGTTTCCAACCATTCTAAATATTTCATTCTTATAAAAATAAACATTTGTATCTAAATCAAAAGCAACTCGATTACCTGTTAATACTCTTTGAATAGAAGTATGTTGCCTACATAATACTCCTAACGTTTCAGTTTTTTCAGAACATTGTTCACAATCAGTATGATCTACTATATACTTCATTCTAACTCTAAAATTTGGATCTAATGCTTTTCTAAAATACGATAAAATTTTTCCTTTATTTAAAAGAAATTTTAAAATGGTAATTGGATATACATCGCAGTCTAACTTTTCGATGAATTGTTCAAGACTTCGTTGTTTCATTTTTAACTCCTTATTTATAATTAAGAACAAAAAGGAAAAAAGATAAATATATATTTACCGCTCCTCACCTTCATGGGCATTAATATAGATTTATCCTTTTATCCTTTCGGATTTAAGAATAAAACCCATACCAATAACCATGAAGGCAAGAGGCGGCAGTTTTATTTCGGTAGAGCAATAACAATAACCCAGTAGATTAATTTGACATCAATTAATCCTGCAGGTTATCATTTTCTCTTAACTTTTTTGGAACTTCTAATAGATGACTATTTTTGTCATCTTCTTTGCTCAGTAATTTTAACAGGTCAGCTACTTTGATCCAGATTACTGGTTTGCATCCATATAGGTAACTCACAACTCTTCGTTGAAACTTTATTAATATATCAGCCATGTATCACCTATAACACAATAGATAAATAAATAGGTTCAGTATTTTGAGTAATAATATCTCCCCCTCCACCAGAATCAGTTTTGAGAACTTCAATATGTAAACCATTTGAATTTACATCTGAATTTCTATCAGTGATCTGTATGGCATTTAATAATGGAACCATTGACGATTGTATTGATTTAGTAAACTCTGAAAAAAGTTCTTTAATTTCTTCTGCAGATGCATTATCAGGTATTTTTGGAATAATAAGAGTTGAACTCTTTTTTATTTTATTAGTTACTTGCAGTCTTACTAATTCTGCTCCATAACAACCACGAATTAATAATTGCCAATATTCTACCCAATGATTTGAAGTAGGCATAATTTCAATGCCAATAGGTATCCCTTCAAAAAGAATAAAAGCTCCTAATTGATTTGGAACAGGTTCAAATGCTGCGCAAAATGATTCTATAGCATTTTTATAATTAGGATCATCATAAAAATATCTAAGATGAGCATTACCACTATTAATGCCGGGAATACCTTTTAACCATATTTTGATTCTCTCCCAAAGTTTATCATAACGTGTTACTTTTCTAAGTTGTAGATCAGTAAAAACTTTTCTTAAACCAACTGGAAGAATATCTAAATTTTCAGCACCAGCTAACAACCCTCCTTGGCTTGACTCAATACAACATGCATTATCAAATTTTGTTTCTCCAGGAAGAGCAATACCAGAACCACTCATAGCATGATCTTGAGCATGTTTACTTCTGGCCATATAATTGGAAGGAATAATTCCAATTTTTGTATCTGTATTTTCAAAAACCATTGTTCCATAACCTGATGTTTTTTTGAAGGTTATAGTAGATGGTTCCGCAACGTCTCCACGATCATTCCCTAATATTGGGATAACCGTCATTTGTTGATCTGTCTGTGGTTCTCCAAATTGCAGATCTTTAAACTTTTGCAAAATATTTATCATATTATACCCCTCCGATCATTTTTTGATATTTATTAACTAATAGATTTTTAACAAGATTAGTATTTTCAATCATCTTATTAAAAATAATTTCTGTTTCTAGATATTTATAATTTCCAACTGGCATAGGTTTAATATCTGAAACTAATCTTCTTGCACTACCTTTGTTAGCTGTTGCAGCAAATACAGGATTGATATGTAATAGATTAAATTCATATCCCTTTTTCTTATAATGTTTATATACTGTATCAAACATTCCCTGCATTGTGTTTTCATAACCATCAGAAATAACTACAATGGTTTTAGGTTTAAGCTCTATAGCTTTTAATAACCCTGACCATAATTTTGTAGAACCAGAAGGAATTAAAACACTTTCAGAATTATCTCCTCCTGTAAATATTAATTCCTTAATATTATTTAATGTAGCTGAAATACAAAGGCTGGTTAAGAACGGATGTAATGGTCTTTCTTTATTACCCATCATAGAATGAGAGGCATCAATAATAACAACTGTCTCTCCAAGATCAATATAAGGAAGCGTTTGTTGTTTTTTCTCAATTGCAGAATTTATTTTTGTAATATTATCCTTATTTTTTGTAAGGACTTTATGATATAAAGCTTTCCATAAATCATATAAATCTTGTTTTTCATAATTGACTTTAATCTTTACTCCAGATTTCTTAGCTGCTGTTTCCATCTGTAGTTTTTCTTTACTTCCCATTGTTGATTTTTTATAAATGTCTTCTTTATCAATGGGCAATTTAAATGTGTTTCTGAATCCCATAGAAGTTCTTACAGGAAGATATTTTATAAGTTCTTTAAATTTATCAACATTTCCATTACGTGCAGCATATCTAGCTTCCCAGTAAGCATTAATTTTTGGATAATATATATTAGACTTTACTTGTTTATCAAACAAATGATATATTACAGGTAAGGCATGTCTTACAGAATATCTTCCAAAAAATTTGTTAATAGTTTTCTTATCTCCATTTAGAACTTTATGAAGATCATATTTTCCAAGAGCGTGACGAACAAGAGTAGCCATTTTTTTCTTAAAATTAATTGCCATACTATCCAATTCTCTTGGCTGTCTATCTTTAAATAAAAAATCAAGAATAACTGTTCTTGTTCTAGAATTATTAACCTTTTTAGAATTTATATCCTTACCTGCTAATAATAATAGATTTTTTAAAGCTCGTGGAGTTTGTTCTTTTGAAAGATTGTACATAATTATCTTTTTCTCAAAATCTTCATCCAATCCATCAGGAATCATTAGATCCTTACCACTACCTTTTTTAATTGGATTGCTTAAAAGAAGATGAGTCATCATACCTTTAGAAAAACCAGTCCCTTCAAGAAGAGTTGAAAGCGAAAATAACACTCTATCGTGATTAAATAATTCAAACCACATTTTCCAAATCTTGTCAAATTGCTCATCTTTCTTTTCGTAGTATGAACCTTTTGGAATATATTGTAAAATTCCAGAGTCGATGGTTAATGTCATTCGTGTTTTCTCCTTTTTTAAAATCATTTAGTTATCTTCTCATTTTTACCGACGGACAATCAATATATAAAAAATTGAATTCACATCCCTACGATAGTTCGAACAAAAGGTGGTAGATGTAGTGTCGTTGAAATTTAGAAGTTTCTGAAACTACATCAAGTCCTTTTTCAAATTGGAGCCTGGAAGTGTATATGTATTTGTATGATATTACTGTAACAGGATTTAAACCCGTTTGGTAATGCTCCTAATGCATTTGTAATCTGAAAATACACAAAGTCTTCCAAGGCAGAAAATACTAGTGTAGAGTAATATATATAGTTAGTTATATATCATCATTTAGATAATCTGAAACTATATAAAGTCTCTACGAAAGTTTACTAAATTACTTCTTTTTTAGAATGTTAAAATTCCCAAAATCCGAAGGACCAACATTTCCATCCTTATTAACATCTGTATGTATTTGGAATGTTGCATCGCCAACTTTACCTTTTTGGGTAATAGCATGTTCATACGTACCCTTAATAAAATGTTTAGAAACATGCGAATAATCATACTTTGGTGCATTATCTCCACATCCAGCCATTTTACATTCTCCTTTTTTGTTATTGCTTCCTTTTTACAATTAGATAGAAGAGGAAGCATTTCTTCTTAACTAAATTTCATCTATACACGAAAATAAAAAATAGGAGTAATAAATGTAATATATTTGCCAGGACTTGAACCTGAAACATTCTGATTAATAGTCAGTTGCTCTACCAATTGAGCTACGGGAATTACACTAAGTCTCCTAAAAAATTAACTTAAAACATTTCCTTTCAATTATTAATATATATAGTGATGAATTTTATAAATGAATTTATGTTGCATCTACACTTATTGGTTTATCAGGTTGATCAAGATCAACAATCAAATGTGTACCAGGAAAGTTATCTACGGTATTTTTAATTATTTGTTTTGTATGGGTCTGCATAAATTGTTCAACTTGATATAAGGAAAGACCCTTTTTAAAGTTAAAACAAACCCCATCAGCAGTTTCATTTACTTCAATTAATTGTTCTCTTGGCACAACTAGTTTAAGATCCCCTTTTTTAATAGTAATCATTGGTGTTTTTTTCATATGATTCTCCTTTCATTATATTTGTTCTATCATTATTTCAATCTTAGAATTTTTAGTTTGACGAACAAACCATTCAATAAATTTGTCTTTATAATATGTTCTTAAAAATAAAGTAATTTTCTCATTAAAATCATGAGATTGTATCTGATCTTCAACTTCTTTTATAATTTTAACAGCATTCGATTTACAAAATTTTTCAATATCTAGATTTCGTATATTCTTCCCTAAATATTTCCACACTCTACTAATAAAACTAATATTATCAAATTCTACAAATTCAAGAAATTGATATAGTTCATTAACATCATTTAAATTGGTTATATCTATTTTTGTAGGAAACTCAAAATCATAAAGTTCGCTGATCTTTACTAATACACTTTCGATAAATTTTCTTTGATTTTTAAATGAAGATTGTTTAATATCATTAATTAATTCTTTATAAGTATATTTAAAATCATTTGTTTCCATACTATCTATAATATCTGCTTGACTAGAATTTAAAATTGCGGTAGATGTAATATCGAAAAATGTTTCTTCCTCGTCCAATTCTTCTGGCGGAAAAGATGATTCTCCACAAAGCGCTAGTTGAGATTTTTCGCTCATTGTTATTATTGACCTCCTAATACACAACCTGATTGAATTATTTTTGCTAGATTTCCAGTTGAACATTCACCTTGATGACCTATTTTATAATGGCATTCTTCACAAAAAGAAATTCCATTATCTGGATCTAGTGCTAGATGTGGATGAGTTTTTACAGGTTTAATATGATGAACATCTGTTGCTGGTTTTCCACAGAACTGGCACAATCCTTTATCTAGTTCTAAAACCACTTGTCTCCATATATGTTTTTCTGCTGAGGTATATGGTAATTCAGTATTTTTAAATGGGTCTCCTTGTAATCCATATAATGGGCAAGTATCTTTACAGTGTTGGGAACAATAGAAATTAGACTCACCAAATCCTCTAGGATTTTCAAGAGCTTGTAGTCTTTCACCTAATTGACTTTTAGTTGGTGTAAACCAACCACCTTTCTCTTTTGAATTTTTACATTCGTGGTTTTTACAATGAACTTGTATTTCTTTTTCCTCTATAGGTTTATCTGGGTTATATCTTATTTCTTCTATTTTTGAAAAGAAAAGATATTTTTTGTTAATTTTTTTAATATTAAGTTTTCGTTTTTCTCTAAATGAAGTTGAATTAAATATACTATCTGGATTTTTATGTACTTCTTTTATACTATTACTTAATTTTTCTTTACGCGAAATTGAATTATGCCCGCTATTTGGGTCGTCCCATCCTTCCTTCATCCTTTTGCTTAAATTTTCTATATATAAATCTGTATTAAATTTACTATTAGGATCTTTTCTAGCTTTTTTCATTATATTACTTCGATCTTTTCTAAATGAGGCTGAATTATATATACTATCTGGATTATCCCATATATTTTTCACCGTATCACTTATTTTTTTTCTAAACGAAATTGAATTAAATTCGCTGTTTGGATCCTTCCATGCATCTTTCATATTTTTAATTCGAGTTTCTTTTGAAATTAAATTTAGTTTACTATTTAGGTTTTTCCATGCATTTTCCATGTGTGTTGATATTTTCTTTTGTTGATTTGAACATTTCATCCAATGATCTTTACAACACCATTTCCCATTCTTAAACTGATGTTTTGCTTCCTGACCACAACCGTATTCACAAATATTCATTTATATCTTCTCCTTTTTAATTTCCTAACATTAATGCCACAAAATATGCGTTCAATAGATCTTTGGTTGGTGAGACTTTTGTTT
>CBDUWI010000066.1:0-6937 GCA_965370885.1 uncultured bacterium
GCTACACATTGAATTCCACTAACCTCTGCCGTACTCAATTCTGCCAGTTTCAAATGACTCTCCTCAGTTAAGCTGAGGGCTTTCACATTTGACTTAACAAAACGCCTACGCACGCTTTACGCCCAATAATTCCGGATAACGCTCGCTCCCTACGTATTACCGCGGCTGCTGGCACGTAGTTAGCCGGAGCTTTCTGGTTAAGTACCGTCAGCGCAAACTCATTTCCTAGTCTGCGTGTTCTTCCTTAACAACAGAACTTTACGATCCGAAGACCTTCATCATTCACGCGGCATTGCTCGGTCAGGCTTGCGCCCATTGCCGAAAATTCCCTACTGCTGCCTCCCGTAGGAGTCTGGGCCGTGTCTCAGTCCCAGTGTGGCTGTTCGTCCTCTCAGACCAGCTAAGCATCGTCGCCTTGGTAGGCCGTTACCCTACCAACTAGCTAATGCTGCGCAAGACCATCCCATAGCGGCGCTTTAGAGCGCCTTTTAACAAAAGACCATGCGATCCTTTGTCGTATCCAGTATTAGCTATCGTTTCCAACAGTTATCCTCGTCTTTGGGGCAGGTTTCTTACGTGTTCCTCACCCGTTCGCCACTAGCTCCGAAGAGCCCGTTCGACTTGCATGTATTAGGCATGCCGCCAGCGTTTATCCTGAGCCAGGATCAAACTCTCCATAATTTATGAATTGTTTTGATTCTTAACTTTTAATAAAGTTCCTAAACTCATTTTTTTTGTTTGTTCTATTCAGTTTTCAAAGACCTATTTGGTCATGCACTTATCTAGCGTGCGTTAAATATTTTACTATACATTGAATACTATGTCAACACATTTGATAAATTATTGATGCCTTTTGATGCCATGTTTTTTGCAGTCGATTTTGGACAAAAATTTTCGCACTGCAATATAAAGTATATTATCTTTAAGCTTACTTGTCAATACTTTTTTCAAAAGATTCAGCCAGTAAAATTTCAGATAATTACAAACCCTTAAAAAGGCATAACAATACGATGATTGAAGATTTACTAATTTTCAAACTTACAATGAATTTTAAAACTTTTTCACTCTAAATTTTCAATGCTTTTAATTTAGTTATTTTATCTTTTTAAATATGGTAAATAATCTTTCAAAAAAGCATAATTAAACGGTATCATGAACCATGTTGGCTTCATTTTTACCGCAATTTAAATTATATAAAAAGTGATGCCAATTGTCAATCACTTTTTATGATATTAATGATTTATATTTCAAACTTTTTTACTCATCCTTATTATATATACTCTAATATTTCCGATGCATTTATCAATGTTTTTTGATCTTTAAATCTATCAACAAATTCGACATTACCATCAATCGCATCTTTTCCAATAATGACACGATAAGGAATTCCAATTAAATCAGCATCCTTAAATTTGACCCCAGCTCTTTCAAAGCGATCATCGATTAGCACATCGATTCCTTTTGATTTTAAATTATTATAAATTTCATAAGCTAGTTTTTCTTGAGTATCATCTTTTAAGTTTACGGGAATAATATGAATAACAAAAGGCGTTATTTCAATTGGCCATAAAATACTATCATCTATTGAATGTTGTTCAACACTAGCCATTAAAGTACGGCTAATTCCTAGTCCGTAACAGCCCATAATAACTGGTTTTTGTTTTCCATCTTGATCGTTAAACTTAGCATTCATTGATTCACTATATTTAGTACCAAGCTTAAAGATGTTTCCAACTTCTATACCTTTAGCTGTTTTAATAGTTCCACCGCATACAGGGCATTTATCGCCTTCTTCTAATTTACTATGTTCTTGATTGGCAGCATAAGAACAACTCATGCAATAAGTGATATTATCTTCACCAACTTCACTCATAACCATAAACTCATCAGCTTCATCGCCACCAATTTGTCCAACATCACTATTTACTATTCTAGTTTCAAGCCCACATCTTGCAAAGATATCAGTATATGCTTGTGAAAATTTCTTATACCAAATATCTAAATCTTCATTTGTTGTACTAAAAGTATAAGCATCCTTCATAATAAACTCTCTACCGCGCATTAAACCAAATCTTGGTCTCATTTCATCTCTAAATTTAGTTTGGATTTGATATAAAGCTAGTGGTAATTTTTTATAAGAATTAATATAATCTCTAACAACTTGCGTAATTATTTCTTCGTGAGTAGGTCCAAGACAAAAATCGCGATCTTTACGGTCTTTTAATCTCATTAATTCCGGACCATATTGATCCCATCTTCCAGATTCATCCCATAAATCTCTTGGTTGCAACGCTGGCATTAATAACTCACTTGCATCAATTTTATCAAGTTCTTCTCGAATAATTTGTTCGATTTTCTTAATAACTTTATAACCAAGTGGTAAATAAGTATAAATACCGGCAGCAACTTGTTTGATAATACCTGCTCTGCTCATCAAAATATGACTCTTAACTTCAGCATCCTTAGGAGCTTCTTTTAAAGTTGGTACAAATAATAAGCTTTGTTTCATAAAATCACTCCTATCTTATATTCATTAATCTTAAAATGTCATTATATGTTATATAAACAAATAATCCTAATAGCATTAAATACATTACATAATGTAAAGTATTTTCAACACGACGATTTGCTTTCTTTCCAGTAATTACTTCATACCCTAAAAATACTAATCTTCCACCATCAAGTGCTGGGATAGGCAATAAATTAATTATCCCTAAATTCACACTTAATAAAGCTGTCCATGTTAAAAATGATAAGAATCCCGCACTTAAAGCTCTAGATGTAATTTCATAAATTCCAACAGGACCAGCTAATTGTGATACCTCTACTTCATAACTATTAAATAGTAAATCAATTGTTGTAAAGATTATACCAGCAGAATATTCAACATCTTTTACACCGCCAGTTATACTTCTAAAGAAATTAAATTCAAATAATGGAGATATTCCGACATATGTTTCAATAACTTCTAATCCTTGTGAATTAAGCAATGATTCACTATGAGGTTCTAATATTTCTATCGTGATAGGTTCACCATCTCTCAACATTTCAAAAGAGAGAGGTATTTTTACTTGATCGCCATCAATAAAAACTCCGATGTTGTTTTTGATAGCATTTTCTTCAATTGCGTCTATTACATGAGACCAAGAATTCATAGCTGCTAGATCAATGGTCAAAATCTTATCGCCCTCAAGCATTCCCGCTTTTCCAGCATAAGTATTGGGATTAACTTCGCCGATAACTAGCCCATCAATATCATCATCTTGTGAATGGAAACCAACACTATAAAAATAAATTGTAGGTATAACAATAAAAGGAATCTCGATATCATCTCTCAAAACTGTAAAAGAAACTTCTCTATCAGCCTTATCCGCATCAAGAACATTTGATATCTCATCCCAAGTTACTACATCTATACCAGAAATACTTAAGATTTTATCATCCTCTTGAAGTATTCCGCTAGCAGAAAAGTCGCTATCTACAGAGCCTAGTACAGTACTATCCATAATTGGAAAGCCTTGGATTAAATTAACAATTATAAAAATAAAGAAAGCTAAAACAAAATTCATAAAAGGTCCAGCAAAGATTGAAAGGAACCTTTGAAGTTTTGTCTTAGATTCAAAACTTCGATCAAATGGTGCTATCTGCAATTCTCTATTTCTGAAAACAAAAAACGCTTCTCTTTTTACTGTGTAGTCATTAAGTAACAAAGGACTATTATTTTCACCTTTTAAATTAACACTTGTAATTGTAACTTTTTCGTATTGTTCAAATTTATCATTCTCATGGTCAATGATAATTTTAACTACTTCATTAACTTCATTAAACACTAATCTAACTTCTTGGCCAACACTTACAACTTCGTCTTTTACTTCTTCACCAGCCATCATTACGAATCCACCAATAGGAATAGCTCTCACACTATAAAGAGTTTCTTTAACTCTTTTACTCCATAAAATTGGTCCCATCCCAATGCTGAATTCGTGACACAAAATATTTGCTCTTTTAGCCATTATGAAATGACCTAATTCATGTATTAAAATTACTAGTCCTAAGACAAATATAAATACGATAATATTAATTAAAACCATTATTTCTCCACCCTCTAACTATATTTATTAAAAACATAGTCTTTCACTTTCAAATCTCTGTCTAATATTTTATCAATAGAAATGTCTAAATCATTTTTAAACTTTTCTAAACATTCTTTTACAACGTCTTCAATTTGTAAAAACGTTAATTTACCACTTAAGAACAAACTTACAGCTGCTTCATTTGCAGCGTTTAAAGTAGTAGGATCTAATCCTTTATTTTTGCCTGCTTCAATTGCAATCTTTAATAACGGGTATCTCTTATAAGACAACTCAGAGAAATTAAGCGATCCGACATTTACTAAATCTAATGTTTTACCGTTATAAGGTAATCTCTTAGGATATCCTAGAGCGTAATTTATTGGTACTCTCATATCAGGATTCCCTAAATGAGCTATCACACTAGTATCATTAAATTCAACTAATGAATGAACTATACTTTCTTTGTGCAACACAGTTTTAATTTGATTGTATTCAATCCCAAATAAATAATGAGCTTCAATAACTTCAAATCCTTTGTTCATCATCGTTGCTGAATCAACTGTTATTTTAGAACCCATAACCCAATTAGGATGGTTTAATGCATCCTTTACTGTAACATTTTTTAATTCTGCTCTCGTCTTATCTCTAAAACTACCACCAGATGCAGTAATAATTATGGTTTTTACAGTTTTTTCATCTTCACCATTTAAGCACTGCATGATTGCTGAATGCTCACTATCAACAGGAATTAAATTTACTTTATATTTTTTTATTAAGTCATTAATGATTTCGCCACCGATAACTAAAGTCTCTTTATTAGCTAATGCGATGTTTCTTCCTTTTTTTATCGCATAAACTGTCGGTTCTAGCCCAATGCTTCCGACAAGAGCGTTTACTACTAAATCATCTGCTTTTTCTCCATATGTAACAGCCTTAATTAATCCTTCATTCCCATACCCAAATGCAATATTTGGATAAAGTTTTTGAAGAGTTAATACATCGCTACTTTTCCCCATACTAACATATAAAGGATGAAATTCATTAATGATATCCTTTATTTTTTTAATGTTTGAATTACCAGTTACACTTACAACATTGTATTTCCCTTCAGATTTTCTGACGATATCTAAAGTTTGAAGTCCAATATTGCCTGTTGCCCCTAATATAAATAGATTCATAGCAAACCAACTACCTCACTAATAAACATTAATATAATCGCTGCAAACATCGCTGAATCAAATCTATCCATTACGCCACCATGTCCAGGGAAAAGATTGCTGAAATCTTTAATCTCGTAACCTCTTTTCATTTTAGATGCGATTAAATCCCCAAGTTGTGCAAAGATAGATAAAGCAATTATTAATACGATGCTTACCCATATATTTAAACTTATTTCACCTATTGTGTCAATGTCTACAATGTAGATAAATATTATAGTAAAAACAACCGCAAAAAAGATACCACCAATTGATCCTTCAATTGATTTTTTAGGACTAATTTTCGGAGCTAAACGATGTTTCCCATAATTAATACCAACAACATAAGCAAATATGTCAGTCATGATTGTAATCATAAATAAAAACAATACATTATATACACTCAAGAAATTTAAAGCACTAATAGCTCCAAATCCCATAACTGGGTAAACTATTGAGACAATAAATCTTCCGAAATCATCAACTTCAAATTGTTCTTTAAATACTAACAATAAAGCACTAACAATAACCATTAAAGCCAAGCCATAAAATAACCATTCTAAAACAAGCGTATTATTAAAATATGAAATGGTTAAGAAAAATAATAAACCACTAAATGCTAATTCAATTACTAAAATAGTTTTTGGGACTTTAGATTTAATTTGAAACATTTTAAATAGTTCAAAAGTCGCAATCATACTTAAAAGTCCAAGAGCAATATCTAAAACTACTCCCCCTAGATAAAGTATCGGAATAAAAAATAAAATAAGCAAAGTTCCTGTAATTATTCTAGTTCTCATTATTCTGTCTCCTTTAACCCACCAAAACGACGATTCCTTTTTTGAAAATCGTCTAATGCTTTAAACAATTCTTTTTTATTAAATTCTGGCCAATACTTTTTAGTAAAATACAACTCACTATAAGCTAATTGCCATAATAGAAAATTACTTATTCTTAGTTCTCCTGATGTTCTTATTAATAAATCTAACGGTGGTAGCTCTTTAGTATATAAGTGTTGTTCAATCATTTGAACATCAATTTCAGCAAGTGAAATATCATTATTCTTATACTTTTCACTAATTTGTTTTACAGCTTCAATTATTTCCGTTTGACTTCCATAATCAAAGCATACATTTAAAGTCAAACCTGTACTATCTTTGGATTTTTCTTCGATATTATTTAATAATTTTATATTATCATCACTTAAGCGATCTCTTCTACCAGAAAAAACTACTTTAATACCATGTTTTTTAAATTCATCTTTATATGACTTTTCAAATTCTAATGGTAATTTCATCAAATAATCAACTTCTTTTGTTGGTCTATTCCAGTTTTCGGTACTAAATGCAAAAACACTTAAAACCTTTATCCCAATATCATGACAAAGAAGTGTGATATTTTTTAAATTTTCTGCGCCTTTTCGATGACCCATAGTTCTTGGTAATCTGTATTTTTTTGCCCAACGACCATTACCATCTAAGATAATAGCGATATGTACGGGAATATATTTACTTAATACCCTTTTTTCTAGGTTCATCTATTACACCTCATTTACAATATATCATTATACTATATAATAAATAAATTATCTAGAACAAAGAGACTACAATGCGTAGTCTCTAGATGCTCATGATGTCATTTTCTTTTTCTTTAACTAATTCATCTATT
>CBDUWI010000067.1:0-6804 GCA_965370885.1 uncultured bacterium
GCAAATATAGCAAAAGTATCTATTCCTCAAGGTATCTTACTTAGGCTATCGGATAAGTTAGCAAGAATAGGAAATATTCTTGATACAGAAGCTCAAGTAAAAGAAGAATCTATATTTGATACAATACAAGATGGAATAAATTATTTAGCAATATTATATTATGCTATAAAAGTTGAAAAAGATAATAAAAAATAAAATATACTATGAGTAAAAAATTATTAACCATAGAAAAACTTAAAATAGCAATAGAAGCACTTAAGTTTCATAAAAGATATTGTAGGGATTCTCGTAATTGGGGAATAATAGATACTAAAGTAGATGAAGCACTAAGAAAATTGGTGTAAAACAGCACATATAAATTGTATTAGACATTATTATATAAATTTTATTTGAAATTAGAGAAAATTAGGTAAGACATAAAAAACACGTGTCTGGGAGACTACCTAAAGACACTTCGTCTATTGCTTAATATAATATCATTCCAGAAAAAGAGAATTGACTAGAGCGTCTCTAAAGGTACTTTTGGACAATAGAGTTGAAAATTAAGAGAAAATAAGGAAAATGGAGCGAAATAAGATATATAATGAAGATTGTAAGCTAACTTTGGGGCGAATGAAAGATAAATCTGTTGATTATGTCATCACTTCGCCTCCATATAACTTTGGAAAAGATAATATCCATTTAAAAAATTCAAAATATATTGAATATAAAGATAATTTATCACAAGAAGAATATTTTGAATGGCAAAAATCTATAATCCAAGAATTATTACGAATTACAAAGAAACATATATTTTATAATATACAATTAATTTCAGGAAATAAGATTGCTTTATTTAAATTAATTGGTTATTTTGCAAAAAATATTAAAGAAATAATAATCTGGGATAAAATTAGAGGAGAACCAGCAATGTTACCTGGAGTTTTAAATTCAGTATATGAATTTATAATAGTTTTTTCTAATGATTGTCCTGAAAAACGGCTATTCTCTGATGTTAATTGGAGAGGTACAGAAGATAATATTCTTAGGAATAAAAAGAATTATAGTAATAAGATACATAATTTTGCTATAATGCCTTTAAATGTACCAAGAAAGATTTTACAGACTTGGGGAAATAAAGGTGATTTAATTTATGATCCTTTTGCAGGTTCATTTACTACTGCAATAGCATGTATAAATGAAGGCAGAGATTTATTAGGAAGTGAAATTAGTAAATATGACTATGATATATTAATGAAAATATTAAAAGCTATACAAAGTCAAAAAACATTATTTTAGAATGAACAATTTAAATTTAAATATGTCAGCGGCAAACATTTGGTTTACTGCTGACACTTAACTCACTTCGGACATAAAAATATTATTAAATTCTGTAATAGGCCTTTTGCAAACCATTACGAGATGGATAAAGCTTTAATAGAAAATTGGAATTCTGTCGTAAAAAAAGACGATGACATATACCATTTAGGTGATATGGCATTAAGTGCTCCAGGATATTTAATAAATATTTTATCTCAATTAAATGGTAATATATATTTTATTAGAGGTAATCATGATAAAACTGCTTTAAACGTATATAAAAAGCATCCACATTTTTTTAAGTGGGCAAAAGATTATTTTTATTTAAAAGTATTAGATAAAGAAATTTCAGGAGGGTCTCAAAAATTATTCTTAATACATTATCCAATGTTAACTTGGAATGGTTCTCATAGAGGTTCATGGAATTTATTTGGACATGTACACAACACTCCTGTCAAAAACTTAAAACCTGCACAATTAAATGTAGGTGTAGATGTAAATAATTTTACTCCTATTTCATATGAAGAAGTAAAAATTCAAATTACTAAACAATTAACGAAAACAAGATCATGAGAGAATTATTAAAAACAGGATTATTCGTAGCTTTTAAAATTAAAAGTTCTTGGAAAAAAGATACTTATTGGATTGCAGGTAGAATTATGGAAATAAGGAGTGATAGTTATCTATTAAAATTAGCTTTTAATTCAGATTTACCTTTTAAATTTGAAGAAATTATAGATATAAAAGTATTAGAATATTAAAATTATACTAAATAATGATACAACTAGGAATAATAAAAATAACAGATAAGGTTTACTTTGAATATTGTGAATTTCCAAAACCACATATAGAAACACCTGAATACAAAGTAAATCTAAGAAAATATGAAGACTCTAAACAACTAATTGAGGTAAATAATGAAACCTATCTAGTCAAAACAAGCCTTAATTCATATTGGATATTGTTAAAAAAGAAATGGAAAGTAACTAAAAATAATCAGAAATGCAAAGCTGAAGTAATTAAAAATAAAGCAACTATTGTTGAACTAAATTAATAAATAAAAATCATGAAAATGGGAGTTGAATAATACTAAAATATTAAAAATATTATTGTTTCATAATGCAGTAATTTTTAGTTAAACAACAAGAAAGGAGTAAACTGTAAAGCTTACTCCTTTTTTTTATTACTCCACATAGATTGTTACCACTTTACTGCATAAGGACTTGTTTTAAATTGTGGATATAATTCAATTATTCTTAATATTTGTGTACCACCTGGTCCCATTTGTAATATATAATAACCACCATTAGTTTTATCTTGGGGATTATTTTCTCCAAAAACCCAATCCCTTCCTTCATCAAGTCCATTAGCTAATGCATGAAAAGCTGTTTGTAAAAAGAAAGTTAATGGTAGAGGATTTTGTACTAATTTCCAAAACTCTCGTGGATTCCACATAAAAATTAATTCAGATTGACCTTTAGTTAATGCTTTATATAAATTACGTGTTAACCAATTTTCCATATATCTAGGTTCATCATCATCACCTTTACCTCCTAAAACTATAGTCGTAGCAAGTAATGCAAATATTATACGCATTTCTCTTATAACAGCTTTCATCTGTCCTTGTTTTACTTCAAGAAAATCATCAAAGGTAACTCCTCTTTTAGCAAGATTAGGATTTTCTACCATCCATTTTTTAAATTGTGCTTGTGCTCTAGCTTCATTTACCCTTGTTCGACCTAATAAAGGTGCTAATCCAAATGTAGCAACATCTAATATTAATCCTCCTAAGTTAGGAAGTACTACTGAACTAATAAAATTACTTAATTTCATGTCATCTTCCATTTCTCGTTCAGTTCTTTTAAATTCACTGGATAATACTTTATATCTTCCCCATTTAACTGCTTGTAATTTTTTATCCCACCTTAATGTACCAGTACGTTCTTTTACAATATCAGGCATCCAAGTCTTATATTGCATAATTAAGTTTAAAGTTAAATTTGTATCTACTCTACTAATATCATCTTCAGATAATGAACCAATTATATTAGCAGCAGATTGTCTTACTGCATCTCTAAACTCCATATAATTTTCATCAGTTAAATTATCTACAGTAAACTTACCAGTCTTTTTATCGAAATTACTAGTTTCTACTAATGATTTAATAGTAGTACCTATTTCTTCTAATTTACCTGTTTCAGTATTAAGCTTTTTTCTATTTAACCTAACCAATTTTTTAGTTTTAGGATCAATGCCCCAATTATGAGCCATAGCCGCAGCTATATTATTATGAATATTTTCATCTACTTTCCTTAATGGTGCAAAAAGAGTTCTGGAGTCTGACCATCTTTTTAACCAATTAATTGTACGTTTTTGAGACATCCTTTCTATTGGGTTCTCTGCATACGTTTCAAAAAATGCAGCAAAAGACCTATATTTATTAAAGTCAGAAAACATTAATTTCTTTGCATCAAAGAAATCTTTATTTCTATAAGCAATTTCTTTACTACCTTCAGTCATAACACCTGTTCTACCAGCTATCCAAGCACCAGCAGCAGGAATTACAGCAAAAGCTAATGTTACAACAGACGACCATTGTTTTAATTTTCTTAATGCTTTGATACTATTAAATTTTCCTGTACTTTTTAATTCTGTTTTCTTAAATTTAATTCCATATAAATAACAATCTGTTAAATCTTCAAATAACTGATATGTAGGAATGGATGTTACAGTCTTAACAGCCCACTTATTAATTCTACCTTTAATTTTTCTACCATAAGAATCTGTCACTTGTATTCCAGCATGTTCTACTGAAGGATTTCCTAACATTTCCTTTAATCCTAAAATCTTTGGTTCTACCTCATGCATATGTTTATAATTATATGTCATATTACCAAATAAAATTAAGGAATGTGATAAATCATAAGACTTCTTAGTATTATCTATATCACCATCTTTATTTTTTAGTGGTTGTGTAAAAAATATAGGAATAGTCCTATGTAATTCTCCACTATTATCCCTATCAGCTATGTAAATATCTTCTTCTCTAATTCTAAATGAATCAATAAATTCCTTTATAGAATCTGTAAACTTTCGTCCAATATTACCATCACTATTAACAATATAATCAGACATTTCCTTTCTAACATTAGCAATAAAATTATCAGGTAATCTACTATAATTACTTATTCCCAATATTTCTCTAAATTCTTTATTATATTTGACATACATCTCATAATAATCCAATAAAGGTTTATGCTTTTTAATCTCATTATATTCTTTAGAAGTATATTGTTTTTTAATATCAGGTTTTACTTGTAATGAATAAAAATTATAACTATTTAACCAAGCATCATTTGAAGTTTCAGATAATAAATTATTTTTATCAACCCATTGTTTAAATACTTTATTTAATAATTTAGGATTATCAACGTATTCTCCTTTCATAACTTCAAGCATATTATCTGCACGTTCATCAAATGCTTTTTTATATGCTACTTTATCAATAATTTCATATAAAGATTTTATTCCTTTTATAGCTTCTACTCTATCTGTCGTATTATATAAAAACTTATCTCTTATTTCATAAAACTCAGAATCTAATACTCCATATAAATTACCAGTTTCAAAATTAATAATTCTATCAAAAGCTTTTTGTCTACTAATATCTTGTGAATCAGCCCATTTATGTAATGCTTTAGTTTTTAATGAAATTTCATCATTCATAGTAGCTACATCTTTACGTTTTAAACGATGTGCTTGTTGAATCAAAGGCCATGCAGCCTCAAATATAGGATTCTTTATTTCAGAAAACCTACTAAAATTACTTTCAAAAAATCCTAATTCATCCATAGGAGATACTATTTCTTGCCCCTGTGCATTAATTTCTTTATAATCATTATCTATCAATTCCCTAAGACGAGAATCTCTTTCTATTTTTGCTAAAGCAACCGCTCCTATTATTTTAGTAGTTCTGTCAGATATTGCATCTCTTAATGCTGTATAAGATTCTGGATTTTCAGTTCTTAAATCTTTAAAATAACTAGCACTAAATTCTAATACTTTAGAATACATCTCACCTTCAATTAACAGGTCTCCTAATAATCTATGATTAAGATATTTTGGATTATTTTTGCCATTTGTTAATAACTTAGGTTGATTAAAACTAGCTAATTCTAAAGTAACTCTGTCCATATTATCTAATAAAAACTTAATATCTGTTTTGATAATTAAACCATTAATAGATTTTTTTAACATGGCAGCACGTTCCTTTAACCTATCTCGTTCTTTAGTAGTAAGCTTTTCTTGGTCTAATCTCCTTTGAAAATTACTAAACAAAGACCACTGTCTTTCTAAGAGCTGATTAATACCTGCATATTTAGTTTTCTCTCCTGCAACTGGTACTTGTTCTAAAAATTCAGACATATCAGAACCAGCCTGTAATATTCTAATTTTTTTTGATAAATACTTACCTTGATCTTGCAATTCCTTAGGCAAAGCTTCATATTTTATATGAAGAGGAATAATTCTAGTTTGAAGTACTTCTTTTATACCAAGAACTTCTATTACCTGCCTTTTATATTCCTCCATAGTAAGTTCAAAGCCTTGTTCTTTTTTAGGATAAATAATACTATCTGTTAAATTCTTTCCATTAAAATTGTTTCCAGAAGATAGTGTCTTATAATCATATACTACAGCAGTATTATTACTAAATATTGCAAATACATCTAATGTTCCCCCAATACTTTTAACAGAATCTAAGATTTTATATTCAGTTTTAATAACAGCTTTTTGAGATGGATCAATTTCTTTTTGTAAGTCTTCTATTTGTTTAACAATACCTTTGGCAGTTTTATTTAATATATTAAATTGTACAGTAGATACTGCATAATCATCTTTAAGAGCACGAATACGTATATCATTAATATTACCTTTATTATTGGCCGTATATTCAACTAATTCTTCTAACATACCATGTACTCTATTACCACCATCTCTAGTAACCCCACTATCAGAAGTATTACTTAACATATGTGCCTTGCCTTTACCTACAGTACTTTTAAATAAAGCCTTTGCTTTATCTGATACACGTTCTTTAATTGTTTGTCCTAAAAATGTATATCTATTAGGTTTATCTTTGTATTCTTCTTCTGAAATTTGCATAGTATTCTGAATAGCATCACCAAACTTTAAACTAGTTTCTCTAGTCTGGTTAGGTTCTAACTCAAATAAAGGAGCACCATTTTTAATAGCACGCTGCAATTCTGTTTCAGTTATATTAGTTGATTCACAAGCCATAATTTATTATTTAAAATCCACACATTTGTTCTATATCTCCTCTAGAAATTCTAATTACAAAAGCCCTTCGTTCTACTTCATTCATCCAAGCCTCACTTGGATAATATTTCTCAAAGTTTTGTAATATATCTTCTATTGAATGTTCTAAAGTATTCTCTTTATTATATTCTTTACTATTATCTTTAGCAAAATCTTTCTTTTATTCTA
>CBDUWI010000068.1:0-6678 GCA_965370885.1 uncultured bacterium
ATCCCTTTTTTTCTTTTTATACTTAATATCGTTTTTTAAATAATCGATTAAAATTCACCAAATTTCGATACATTTTGTTGATTTTTAAATGCATTATAGAAATCGCATTGCGTGTTCTATATACTCAAAATACACTATTCCTTTCCAATATGGCTCCATTTTTTCTGCTAATAATACATAACACTGGGACAAAATTGGTGCTTCTGGTACTTTAATTTTCTCAATAAATCTATCTGGTTTCTTATAAGATGAAACTTTACAAGTCTTAACCATCTTACCCCTAATCAATGTGTTCTCTGCATTTGGAACATGTCTATGAGCTCCTATTCCGAGATCGAAATCTTGAAAAAACCTACAAGCTTGTTTTAATCCGTGGCACATACTCAAACTACTAGACCATCTTTCATTGTGATCTACAAGTATTTTGTAATTATTTTCGCCTACTTCTAAATCTAAAATAGCTTGTTTACCCAAATATCTCGCATCAGCTTTATTAGCTAAGTACTTTCCAAAATCAAACCCATCAGCATTGTAAGAAAATTCTTCGTGGCATCCTTGTATTACACCTAAAATTTTACCTTTAAGATATTTAGCTATCCATTCAGCTAATTCTTTTTGTTTTGTTATACTTATAGCTTGTTGATGTATTCCACCACCTGGTCCAAACTTACCAAAATTATCTACATAATCTCCGACAAGTACAACTTTTACATTTGAATTGTCGTGACAGATTTTTATGATCTCACCTATCTCAGTGTGTATAGTAGTGTCTGCGCCTATATGTAAATCTCCTAGTGGTTTAAAAATTATACTTTCATCGAATTTAAATTTGAAATAATTATACCCTATCGTTTTAGCAGTTCTTTCGTCAATATCAGACAGTTCTTTCATAAATTCTTCTTCTGTCCATTCAGTTTGTTCGAAAAACTTATTCCTCGGTGTTAGTTCTATGTTTTTTGGATCTAGTCCAAGTTCTTGTTTAATTCCTAAAAATGTAGGATAAGACATACCCAATTCTTCAGCTACAAACTTATTTCTTACATAACCATATTTTTGTTTAACAACTTTAACAGCGTTCTTAAACTCCTCTATAGTTACTTCTATTTTTTTTCTACCAACCATAACATTCACTTAATTACTATTAATATTATATATATTTAAATTTTTACATTTATTTTAAATCTTTATCTTCTTTTTTCTTTTTCAACTTACTTTCGAATTTTTCTTTATCGTTCCAATCCATGTGTCCCCAGTGTACTTCTTCTTCATCTTCCTGTTGTTCAGATCTACCATTACCGTTCATAAAAGCGTTGGGATTATCTTCTAAGTATTCGCTCGTAGTCTTGTAAGACTTTTTCTTAAAATCGTTTTCCTTTTCTATTCTAAACCTTTTATTAAACATCAAACCCATATAAGCTCGTTTTCCCTCGTCTTCGTATTTAGAACCTAATTGTCTTCTTTCGTAACTACGAACATCCATCTCTCTATTTAAAGCTGTCGCTGTTACACCAGGTACTTTTCTCGAAGGATGTCTCGTCTTTCTATATACATTGTACCATTTTCTAAATTTACTACAGAGTATATATTCTTCATCGTCTAATTCTGTGTATTTGTCTAAAAAAGCATAAAGTAAATCGCTTTCGTATTCCCATATTTTACGTGTGTCAACTGATAATTCTTTTTTAAAGTATTTATTCTCGTAAAGAACTCTAAGACCTCTAATACAATCGTGTATTATTCCTTGAATTTCCTTATCGTCATTTATTATTGTTCTATAAAATTCTGGTATATCTTCGTACTTAGGATCTGAGCTACCTTTTTCGAATTGGTTCGGAAAAATTATTATAATCCACCTAATAAAAAAAGAATCGTCTTCTGTAACTTTAACCATAGGCACTATATTAGTATTATACCACAACTTTATAGTATTAAGACCTTGATAAGGTTCTGTATGCATTCGCCTTACTGGAAATGTAGTACCTCCCCCAGCAATTATTTTAAACAAACTAACATCGGTTAAACCTTTTTGTGGAAGATCGTCAAACACATTCAATATCTTCCATTCTAAAGAAGATGCGCTAAATTTATCGTCTCCTAACATATGAAGGCTGATTTCTGATGTGTTTTCGTTTCCTATTATATGTTTTAAAATTTCTTGGAACTGCGTTTTACCACTATTAGTCTCGCCTTTAATTAAAAAAGCTCTTTTTTGTCCCACATTTGTACTCATAGAATAACCAATAAATTGAAACATATCTTTAGGAGTTACTCTATTTCCCACACCCAACCATTTCTGAAGAGCTTCTAAGAAATTAGGACAGCTATAATCTCCCTCTTTATATTTGTGAGGGATTTCGTAAAAGAATATTTTTTTACTATCACTCGCTTTTACAAACCCTTTTGGGTAATTTCTAACGTCGTAATATCCGTTTTTAAAGTTAATAATAAAAGGATCGTAACAAAAGTTTTTTCGGTCAAATAGATGACTATCCCTAAACTTTTCTAATACATCGTTTCTAACATTTCTATAACCAGTTTTATATTTGTCTATTATACTTGACAAGTCTTCGGTAAATTTTACAATATCTGTGGTGTATATGTTACCTCTTTTTAACATCAACTGCCTCGAATCGCTCATAGATTTGACTTTATCCTTGTACAAAATCTCCATTTCATTATAAATTTTTAACCAAAACGGATCTTCTTCTTGTCTATACTTATTATCGGGGTTTTCTTTTTCTGTTTTTGCTACTTTCCTTAAAGTTCCTATACCTATTCCAGTTCTAGACTTTACTCGTTCTAAATATATTTCTTGTTGAAACAAATCTAACAAAACAAAACGAGCTAAGATTTCCTTAACTCTGTTTAAATTCCCTTGTTCAGTTCCGTGTTCAAGTTCGTTTATTAACTCAGGTATTTCAGCAACCTGTTCCTCGTTAAATTTCTTTACATACTCTTCGTCTTCGTCTTCGCTCATCACAACAACGACTCTTCTAATCTTTGTATAGTAACCTCACCAACATACTTAATCATTCCTGGTAGTAATTCACTATGATATAAAGCTTGACATAAATAAAATATAGAATCGTATCGTTTACTTAATTCTAAAGCGATTTTTTCTCCTATTCCTTTAATTCCTAATAGTACTATCATCCTCTTAGGCATTAACTCTGTTGAATATGTTCTCTTAATCCTTAGTTTTGGAGCTTTCCCAGCCTTTTCGGCAAAATATTTTAATAGTTTTACTAGTTCTATTACGCTTCTCACATTAATCCAGCTTACACCATACTGCATACATGTAGCAGGAATAGATAATAACTGACCATCTCTATCTGGATGATCTCTCGCTAATTGAAACAAATTACCAACAAAAACTAAGGCTATTTTTCCTTTAAGAAAACCAGACAACCCTTCTAGTTGAGCATATACTCTGCTGTCTAAGGAGTTATATAAGTCTTCGCCTATTTTAACTTCAATAGCATACTCCCAATTAGGACCTCGTATATCTCCAACTTTCTCAAAGAGAAGTTTATTAGAACCACACTCGCACATCTCTGGTTTATTTTCGTATATCTTATCACAAACTTCACAGTACCACAAAATATTGTTTACTATTTTAAAGTTTTTACCCATCTTGTTTAAGACTTCAACAGTTTTCCTTTCTGCTGAATAGACATAATATATCTCTTTACTCATAAATATTCACCAACAATAATTTCTTCCATTTTATCGGTTATCATAACGATATAATGTAAAAACCTTATATGTTCTCTGGTTGTGAGTTTACTCCATACATAATCCCTTAATTTGTTACCTTCGTATTTTATTAATATTCTCCTATATTCTTTCTTTTCTTCATAAGTGAGTGGGTTTTTATATATACAAACTTCATTCATCTCATATCCCCCCACTTTTTCGCGGCGTGTTTCATCCAAAGATAAATATTAAGTTTCATAACTAAAACTTCAAAACACTTTTCTAAATCACTTTTCTCTTTTAATGAGGTTTTGTTTACTACCATTATCTATCACAGTTTTTAATTTTTTATTTAAATTTCTCCAAGCAATACAACTCCTATTACAGTCTACGCTACAGTATCCAAGACCTTTAAGTTTTTCTGGGTTGAACACATAATTACTTCTATAAATGTAAACAGCTTGTTTTTCGTGAAATGAATGTCTACCTTCTCCTTTTAATAAAGCCACCATTAACCTTAATGCATCTTCTAAACTCATTTGTATTACACTTTTAAAATACTTTATAAGTTCGTACCTTAAGTAATTACCTACATGACCTTTACTCAAAATTCTTTTAATTCCGTCGCAAAAATCGGTTTGTTCCCACCCATACTCAGCAAGTATGTCGTCAGCTTGAACATTTTCTTTTAAATCTATCTTAATTTGTTTTAATCTAATTTTACTTTCATCGATCTTACAATCGCTAAAATCGTATGTTTCTGTTCCGTATATGTATCTCTCTCCCATACGAGGTTTTTCGGCTAATTTTTTAATTTCTTCGTAAGATAAATCTAACTCTTCTAATTTTAAAGGAATACAATAACACCTTCTATAATCTTTAAAATTGAACGAATTAGTAACTCTCATCATTCTAGCTGTGTCTCCTATAGTAGATTCGTCAATATCTATCTCAAGTTCGTTTTGTAAATTAATTTCAAAATTCCTTAGTTTTAATGGATGACCTTTTGCCGAAAATATAGAATAAAAACCTCCGCCACTAAATCTATACTGTCTAAGTAGGTTTAGTATCGAAGCCCATTTTTCCACTTTCCTCGCAGAATCAATACCATTTTCTGTGTAGTATTGTTTACCGTTATATTTCTTATAGGAATCCAAATCTAACACAACTCTATCGATACGAGCTGTCTCGTAATTTGGACCTATTCTATTGTCTTTCTCTTCTACTTCTCTAAATCCGTAAATGCTATGATATACATTGCTGAAGTTTTTGTATTTATTAAGATCGGCTAACGCGTCGTGTTTACTCTCAAACATTACTCTGAAAGGAACACGGCTCGAAACTCCAGTTTCATAATACAATTTATGCGCCTAAATTTTTTCTTATCATCTTAATAGACCATTCAAATTTCTTATAGTTCTCAACACTCCCAAATCTCTCTTCAATACGAGCATCCTCAGAGTCTATATCAACTAAACCCGTTACAAATCTCTTATGGAGATGAATGCCAGTTTCTCCGTTATAGTCTTTTATATGGTAGGTTCTCTGATCAATACCCATACACATATAGTAATCACCGTATCCAGGTTTTTCTTCTGCTGTGAAAAGATAAAATGTTTGTAAATAAGGATCTGAATGCTCAACAAAATACAGCATTTTTATCGTTCCTCTTACTCCATTCTATTCTATTAATAAATAACAATATATCAAACCAATCAGAAACTCTTATAACATTTCCAGTTGCATTGTACTTCTTGTTCCACGGCTGACTGTAAAACAGCAAAACTCTTTTCGGAAACTTATACATATCCTTAGCCATATTTGGATTGTCATCAATGTAAATATCAGCTTCGTAATTTACTTTCTTGTCGCTAACATCTATCTTTATAAGTTCGTTGTATTCTCTACCTTTTGTTATACCCAATGTTTTTAGTTTCTCTTCTAAAGTTCCGACTGGGTTTGCTTCTTTCGTAAGGATGTTTACATCATGTACTCTATTTAATATAAATAAATAAGAGCTTATATTACCATCCAAAACTGGGTATTCCATTATTCTCGGTAGTGTAAGTGGGTATACTGCATCAAATCGTTCTTGTGGGAAGTAATACCAATCATCTATATCTTCGTATTTAACATTTTCTTTATATAGGCTGTTATAAATGTCAACAAACACACCCATAATATCCCAAACGACACCGTCGAGATCTACCATTATTTTTAACTTAATCATTTTCGCTACACAACTCTTTACATTCCTGTACTTTTCCACATTTCTTGTAATTTTCGCATACAAATTCGTCAAACACATAACTCGGATGATCTACATAAATTTTATTGTAATCTCTACTCCTTAAGTCGTTACTATGTACAATAGCTGCCCTATAACTCTTGTAGTTAAACTCTTTCATAACTTTATAGGGTTTATCTCCGCCTAAATAATATATACAAACTATTATATCTCCCTGTTTCAGTTCCCTATTCTCCTTATACATTCTCCACCTATTAGCTTTCTTAGTATTAAGGCTTTTAATGTATTCTTTTTTGATCTCTTTAGATTCTTCGTAGGTTTTACCTTCCTTAGTATAAAACCACCACTCAGGATTCATTAAATAATCAACGACCTCTGGGGATAATTGCCAACCAGCTTTTAACAAAAACATAATAGCATAGAAATGTAATTCCTTCATTTTGTTCGATGGTAATTGCCAACTAAATTGATCTAAAGGATTTTTAGGACCATTTAAAATTTTACTCGGAATATTCCCAGTTTTATAATCGATAATAACCATTTTCTTAGCGCCATTAGGAGCTATCCACACATCTATCCTATCTAAAGTTCCGAACCATTTGATTGAATCGATCTCCCATCTTTGTTCTGTTTTTAGAGGTTTAAAATACGAAACTATATCGTTCTTATCAGTTAATCTATTACATAATTGTATAAATCTTTCTGTTTCTATTGTGGCGAAATTACTTATTATA
>CBDUWI010000069.1:0-6625 GCA_965370885.1 uncultured bacterium
GAAATCTATTTTACTAGTTGTGGAACTGAATCGATTAATTGGGCATTAAAAGGGTTAGCTTTTAAGAATAAAACTAAAGGTGAAATAATTACGACAAGAATTGAACATCACGCTACTAGTAATACTTGTTTATTCTTAGAAGAATTGGGTTATATTATTAATTATGTTGATGTAGATAATCAAGGTTTTGTTAATTTAGATCATTTAAGAATGTTAGTTAACGATAATACATTAGTTGTAAGTATTATCTTAGCAAGTAATGAAATAGGTACGATCCAAAATGTCGAAGAGATAAGTAAAATATGTGAAGAAGCAAGTACATATTTACATCTTGATGCTGTTCAAGCTGTTACCCATATTCCCTTAGATTTAAATAAACTTAATGTTGATTTAATTAGTATGTCAGCTCATAAGTTTCATGGTCCTAAAGGAATAGGTCTTCTTTATATTAAAGATGGTACTCATATTACTAATCTAATCCATGGGGGACAACAAGAGTCTAAACTTCGTTCCGGAACTGAAAATGTCCCATTTATGGTTGGAATTGCTAAAGCTTTAGAAATAGGAATGAATAATATAGAAAGCTATAATGAAAGATTAGATAAGTTTTCTCGTATATTTTTAGAACATCTTAATAAAGAAAACCTCGATTATATATTAAACGGTCCACCAATCGGTGAAAATAGATTGCCAGGAAACATCAATATTTCTTTAAAAGATTACGATGGCACTGTGCTAGCATATTTATTAAATAAAAGAGGAATATTCATTTCTACAGGGAGTGCTTGCGACAGTCTTGCAATTGAACCAAGTCATGTTATAAGTGCAATAAATGTACCTGCTGAGTACATCAATGGCACGTTAAGAATAACAATAGGAAAAGATACAACAATTGAAGAAGTGAATTATGCTGCTTTTTCCTTAACGGAAATAATTAAACTAGAAACGTAAAAAAAAGACTATAATAATATGAAAAATATGAACTGCACCCATAAACTTGGACATAGGAAACTATGAAAAAGAGAGGGTGCAGTTTTCGTATACTGAAGTTAAGAGTAATCTCTCTAATTGGTATCTTGAGAATAAAATTAAAAACAAACTTTAATTTACTGAGCTTCTTGTTTGTTTAATAATGATTCTCTATATTCTTTTAATCTTCGATAAAACGTCGCTTCTGATTTTATTTCTAATCTAGTCATAGCTTCTTCTAAACTTATAATTTTATTCTCATAAAGGGAAACCACTTCTTTCATTAAGATTGATGGCACTTCTTTTTTATGTCTCCCTTTATTTCTTTTTAGTTTATCATAATAAGATTTCTCAACTATTTTGTACTGATGCAAGTACATTTTAGTTACAAAGGTTCTATTAGTATCAGTTACTAAAACATTACCTATATAAAATTCATTTCTTAAGCCTAAATTTTGTAAAACATATATTATATGGCGATATATATTTTTACTGTCTATTAATTTTTTTAAATTATCAAAATAATCTTGACTCTTAAATAATAAATCATCACCAGTATATGTATATTTTGAATCCATTAACCAAAGAATCGGGCTATAAAAATTTAGATTCTTTTCTTTTAAAAGTTTCCTTGCTTCAACTCTACTACTTGGAAATGTTCTATCGGAAATAAAGACAGGAATTAGATTTACACGATAATAGTTTTTTTGTCTTAATTCGAGATTAATTCCAGGAATATCCGCTTCATTACCCAGTCCATCAATTACATCGTAATATGGTTCAATTACATATTGGAATGACTCATCTTCAAATCGCTCAAATGTTAATTTGGCAATTTTAAAGAAGATTGATATTCCAATCGGAAGAGTAATATAACCATGTACTCTGTAAATACAACTAAGATTTTTAATTGGTGTATTCTTTTCATTCATTTAACTCACCTACTAATTTATTATAAGAATATTGGATGATTTTTTTATAACGATGTTTAATTATTGTTTTATAAAATTCTTTTTGAATTGGTGTAATGAAGTCTAATATATCAATAAACTTTTCTATTTTTTTAATATCTATCTTATTATAAACTCTTTTTAACGCTTCGTTACACTCTTTAAACTTTAGACTTGAGATGACTTCGTAATAGGAACTTTTATTCTTTCCAAGTTTTATCTGTGATGTTGGGAATGTGTAAGTTCTTTTATCAAGTTCAACTTCGCTATTGATAATGTTTAAACATTGTTTATCAGTTGTTATTCTCGGAAACAAACATGAACCATTATCAAATATCGGTGCCATTCTATATCCATTAATTTTTTTTACAAAACCCCAATTTGCACCATGTCTATCAAAGTTACCTAATAAAGCATCAAAAATATATAAATCCCAAAACCTTTCAATCGTTTCAGTTACATTTGTAAGCTTCTTATTTTCTTCTAACATTTCAATAATATCTTCATATGTATATTGATATGCATCTCTATCTCTTTCTAAAGATGAATCCCCGACATCATTAAACGGTACAAATCTTTCATTTTCCTTCATAAAATCCATACATGCAACAACCTCTCTACCTTCATATAAGCCAATTGTTGTATTTTGAACTTTTTCATTAAATAAAGCAAATATACTTGATCCAATATATTCTGAATAATGATTGTTCATAAGACCATTTTCATCTTCCTTTTGGAATTTTAGTAAATATTGTATTCCATCCTTCATTACTCCAATCTTTTCTTCACTTCCACCATAATGAATATTAGTTCTTTTATAATTAGTAAAATCCACAAAATCACCTCTCATAATATATCTTTTAATTTTGATAGTGTTATTTTACTATGTTATCAATAACTATCATAATATATCTTTTAGTTTTGATAGTTATATATTATCATATAAATGTCTCCTCGTCAAAATATATCTTTTAATTTTGATTGCAACATATAAAAAGAACTGACTCTATTGAATTATTATATCAGTTCTCATTGTAAATTCTTTTTTTTCACCAGTTTCTTTTGATGCTTTGTACTTTAGAGTTTTTTTTATATTTTATAATCAAATAATTCTTTATATTCCCCTAATTTAAGTGTTTCATCTAGTTCAATTTTTCCTATTTTCACTCTTTTTAAATAGATTACTTTATTATTAAAGTGTTCTACCATTTTTTTTACTTGATGGAATTTACCTTCTTTTATCGATAAATAAAATTCATTATCATTTAGTTTTTCAATAAAAGGTTTTAAAGGTTTAAATAGATAATTTTTACCATCTAAAATTTGATAATCTCCGTCTAATACATTAGGATCTTTAAAAGGCTTTTCTACTTTAACAAAATACTTTTTATAAACATCTTTAGAAGGGGTAATAATTTCACGTAATAGTTTACCGCTATTAGTTAGAAGTATTAAGCCTTCTGTGTCTTTATCTAGTCTTCCTGCAATACTTAAATCAAATCTAGAATAAGGTTCCTTAATTAAATCTAATACTGTTTTATCTTTTGCATCTTTGATAGCACTAACGTAACCACTTGGTTTATTAAGCATTATTAATACTGAGTCTTTATAATAAATAGTTTCATCGTCAATTATGATTTTATCTTTATTAGGATCCACTTTGCGACGGCCATCAATAGTTACTTTATCATTAACTGTAACTCTTTTTCTCTTAATAATCTTTTGGATTTCTGTTCTTGAGCCATATTTTAAATTTGATAATAATCGATCTAGTCTCATAATTTCACCTCATTATTATTATACAAAAAAAGTAAGTACGAACCTACTTATATTTGTTGATTGTTTTGTGAATTGAATATCCTGAGCTTTTTTCAAAATCACGATCCATTTGCTTTTCAAGTGATATTGAATTAAGTATTTTACGATATTCATCATGTTTACTAATTAATAATTCTTTATTAGCTTTTTTCTTATTAGCATCTTCGATTAATGAGAAAAACTCAATTATAATTACAATCTCTTCTTGTGTATAAAGATTATAATCTATTGGATAACTATACATCCGTATCGCCGAAACTAATACCAATAGCTTTTGACGCTTGCACAAGTTGTCCACATGGATCAACACTTTTAGCACCACCAGCAGAAGTTTCGCCAATTTCTCCAGTTCCTACAACTTCTTCAAGATCAATAGAAGTAATTTTTCTTCCAAGATATTGAAGCATTTTTCCAGTTTCACCTTCCATTAACAGATCTACTGCGTTAACACCAAATAATAATCCAAGTGCACGGTCAACTTGTGATGTTATACCACCGCGTTGAATATACGCTAAGTTCGTATATCTTATTTCATGTTCAGGGATCAATTTTCGTAGTTGATGAGCAACAATATCACCAACACCACCAAGGCGAACTGAATCTGCACTATCTTTAATGATTTCTCTAATAACAACGTCACCACCAATTGGTTTTGCTCCTTCACTAACAACTATTATTGTAAAGTTCTTACCGCATGCATCGCGTTGTTTTATTTTCTCTACTACCTTTTCAATATCATAAGGAATTTCGGGAATTAAAATAACATCAGCGCTTCCAGCTAACCCGCCTTCAAGTGCTAACCAACCAGTATTACGTCCCATTACTTCAACAACCATAATTCTATCGTGTGAATAAGCTGTTGTATGAATTTTATCTAAGGCATCGGTAATTGTTTCTAAAGATGTATTATAACCAAATGTAACATCAGTTAATGGTAAATCATTATCAATTGTTTTAGGTACACCAATAACAGGTACACCCATGCGATGAAAATCACGTGCACTCGTTAAAGTACCATCCCCACCAACAACAATTAAACCATCAACACCTAAATATCTCATTTGTTTTATCGCATCAGCACTAACATCTTTATATTCTTGTATTCCATCTTTATTAGTAACTTGGAAATTAAATAAGTTATCTTTATTTGATGATTTTAAAATCGTTCCACCTTCATGCATTATTCCGGAAACTCTTTTTAAATCTAAGGGAATAAAATCATTTTTATATAATCCTCTAAATCCTCTAGTATATCCTATGACTTCAACACCATATTTCAAAATGGCTGCTTTTGTTATTCCATTAATTACAGCATTAAGACCACTACAGTCTCCACCGCCTGTAATAATTCCGATTTTTCTAATTTCTTTCATTATAAATTACCTCCTTTTAAAATATCAACTTCATTATACAAGTTTTATTTTCCATAGTAAATAGATTTACTTAAATGTAAACGCTTTAATTTTAAGAGCGCCTTAATTAGTTAATTTATCGCTCTTTTTAAATTAAAAGTTGTTTTAATTTAAACTTTTAAAAGATTTTGGTATAATGTGCATGAGGTGGTTAGATGTTGACGATGAAAAACGTAATTAGAGAAGGACACATTACATTAACTAAAAAAGCAAAAGATGTTAAAATCCCACTTAGTGATAAAGATAAAAAAACGCTTAAAGAAATGATGGAATTTTTAGAAAATTCCCAAGACGAAGAAATTGCTGAAGAGTATGAACTTCGCGCCGGAGTTGGACTTGCTGCGCCGCAAATTAATATATCTAAGAGAATGATTGCTATTTTATCAATGGATGAAAAGTTTGAAGTTGAACATAAACTATTACTGGTTAATCCAAAGATTATAAGCCATAGTATTAAAAAGACTTATTTAGATTGTGGTGAAGGTTGTTTAAGTGTTGATAGAGAAGTTGAAGGCTTTGTCTTAAGACATAAAAAGGTAACGATTAAAAGTCATCTATACGATGTTAAAACTGATACATTAACTGAATCTACATTTAAAGTTCTCGGTTATTTGGCTGTTGTTATTCAACATGAGATTGATCATTTAAATGGTATATTATTTGTTGATAAACTAGTTGAAGATGTTGGTGAAGCTGAACCTGTAGTATTTGCTACATTAGATGTCGAAGAAAAGTTAGTTTAAGAGGATTATATGAAATTATTTATTGATACAGCAAATGTTGAACATATTAGAGAAATGGCAGATTTAGGAATTATTGCCGGGGTTACAACTAACCCAACATTAATCGCTAAAGAAGGCCGTGATTTTAAAGAAGTTATTAAAGAAATTACTAGTATCGTTGATGGACCTATTAGCGGCGAAGTAATAAGTTTAGACGCTGAAGGTATAATCAAAGAAGGAATTGAAATTAGTAACATCCATAAAAATATGATTGTAAAAATTCCGATGACAGAACAAGGAATGAAAGCAACTAGAAAGTTAACTGAGTTAGGAATTAAAACAAATGTTACTTTAGTATTTAGTGTAAACCAAGCATTGTTAGCTGCTACTGCAGGAGCTACATATGTTAGCCCGTTTGTTGGCAGACTTGAAGATACACTTCATCACGGAATTGAAGTTGTTGCTGATATTAGAGATGTCTTTGATATTTATGAATTTAAAACACAAATTATTTCTGCAAGTATTAGAACACCTAAACAATTAGCTGATAGTGCATTAGCTGGTGCACATATCGCTACTGTTCCTTACGCTGTATTAAAGAAAGCTTTTAATCATCCTTTAACAGGTGAAGGGATAGCAGCTTTTAAAGCAGACTGGGAAAAAGTGTTTGGAAAATAAATAAACAAAAAGACTGAATTTAAATAAAATGGAACCTATAAAATAGACACAGCAAAAAGCCAGTGTAATTTATAGG
>CBDUWI010000070.1:0-6580 GCA_965370885.1 uncultured bacterium
GGTAACAAGAACCAAATAACAAATATAATTAGTGAATAGAACAATAGCAATAATGATGACTTAATCCATGAATTCAAAACTAGTCTTTTAAGTTGTTTGAATTTTTTTCCATTGTATTCATCTATAATCATTGATTCTTGATTAACAACTCGGAAGAATCTATAAGTAGTAAAGAGGATAACAACAATAGGCGATAACAATAACATATACATTCCACTATCCCATAATGAATAATTCCAAAACTCAAATAGAAGCATTTTTTCGTACCCTAGATCATTTACATAATGTAAATAATTAACAATAAATTTATATAACGGAATAAAACCTAATAGCAACATCAATACCCCCACAATAACATAATCCCAATTCTTTTTTATAAATCTCATAATAATCAATGTCTCCCCTTTCTATACTTCAAAGTAAAAAAGTTCTTCAAATTTCTTATCTAATGCAATACATAATAATAGGGCAAGTTTAGCTGTTGGGTTAAATTGTCCTTTTTCTATAGAGTTAATTGTTTGTCTTGATACTCCTACTAAATCTGATAATTCTTTCTGGGTAATTCCCTTTTCTGCTCTAGCAACCTTCATTTTATTATGAAGAATAAGTTCATCTTTTTTCTTCATAATCTAAAACACTCCATAACTAGCTAGAAAGACTATTAGAATTGTTATGAAGAAGATAACTCCAACTACAATTACACCTAGATATATTTTTCTTTCAGGTAATTTAATGTACTGATATACACTAAACGCAACAAGTTGAGTAATTATGATAAGTCCATAATCAGATACATTCTCTCCATGAGATGCTCTCCATATCATTAAAAACACAATCAATACCATCATAATAACTAAACTAATAACAGAACTTCTAAAAGAAATAACCTTTTGTCTTTCATCGTCTCTGTTTTTTTGGGCAACTTCAAGAATCTTGTCTTTATTCATAGTAACCCTCCTTATCAAGTGAAATTATATCATTCATTATTCAATATGTCAATAAAACTTGTCTTTTTGTAAAGTTTTATTGATAAAAGCAATAAGAATATGATCAAACCTCTCCGAACCTGCATACTTTTTTATAAGAAAAGTATATTTTTGCTAAAAAATCGTGACCGAGATTTCATAACCAGCCCTATTGGAACATAGTTTGAATATTTTGAAACATACTTGAAAACCCTCTTCCAAAGCTCTTAAAAGCATACAAAAAACCGAAAATTTATCTATAGTAATCAATACTACAAAAATCCTCGGTTACGTCTTCAAATGGTGGAGAATATAGTCCCCGAAGTTTACCCGCGTACGGAAGCGGGTACTAATGGTGGTGGAGGTCCTCCACCATGGAAATATACACCCAAAACCTAGACCCCTACTTTTTGCATATATTTTATACATAATTTACCAAAAAAGGATTCTCGCACTTGAGGATCATTTAATTTAGATTATTCAATTATCGAATATATTTCTTTATTACTTGCTGTCCATTTTAAAAGAACACTTTTAATTTGTATTCCTTAGTCTTATGTCTATAAGACAATTATTAATCCTAAACAAAGTGTAACTAAATTCGCAACTAACACATATTTTATTATTCTTTGTTTATTACCTTCATCAAAGAATAGATAATAACTTATAAATTCTAACAAGAAAACAAATATTTCAAGTATTAGAAATAATATGATTGTATTAAAACTATTCCAACTCGTAAACATAATTATATTTAGTAACAATTGAGTAACTATATTCGCAGCAATTATTATACCTAAAGATTTAAGAGCTTTAAATTTAAATATAAAATATGCAATTGCGACTTCAGCAATTACTGTGATAATCAATCTTAAGAAGAAATGAGATATAATATCTCTAAATGGAACATCTTCAACTACGGTAATATTTATTAACCTTAAGTCATAATATGATCCTTCTGCTTCTCTTTCAATTTCTTGCTCTAATATTGAAAAATCACTTAAATCATAAATTATCTCTGATTGAAATAATTCTCTATAAACTATATCTGATACTAATATATCTCCATCACTTGTCAAAATTACTATTTTAAACTTAACAGGAACACCTAAGTAATCAAATCTATGTAAATAAGATCCATCACTTTGTAAAACTCCTTGTAAACTTCCATGCATCGGAACCCATGTTCCATCTAGTAAAGCAAAATAGTAATTATCAGGATCCTGATATTCACGAAATTCCTCTACTTCTATCATCTGTTCATCAGTTAAATATTGATCATAACTTGTATGGTAACTTATAAATCCCTCATCTTCACTTCTATCAATTAGTAAATCTAAATAATAATAATCAACATCTAATCCTTTAACGTATAAATTAAGCTTTGGCTTCGGACCCATATCCGCGTTAACTTCTTGAATAGAAAAAGAAGAAAAAGATATAGCTATGATAAAAAATATAATATATTTAAATGCAGATTCAATTTTCTTCATAGTTCCCCCCTTATTACTTAAATCTAACCTTATTATATCATACAAGCTATTGAAGATATCTCAGAAAAGTATCTTACACATATAAAGAACTAAGTTGCATTAGAAAAGAGAAGAAAATCATATTTTTGTCGATTCAAGCCGGTTTCCGAGATGCGAAAAAGACCCCTGAAACAACATGTTTCTAACACCTATTGCAACGGCTATTTTAGGGTGTTTTTCAATACTTTTTTGCATACAAAAAACCGAGAATTCATCTATAGTAATCAATACTATAAAAATTCTCGGTTACGTCCTCAAATGGTGGAGAATACTGGGCTCGAACCAGTGACCCTTTGCTTGTAAGGCAAATGCTCTCCCAACTGAGCTAATCCTCCATAAATTGAGAAAAGTATTGTTTCTTTATTGCTGTATTATTATAACAAATATATTAATCATATGCAACTATATCTAAAAGAAAAGATAAACACGTTATCGTTTATCTATAGTTCATTTCTTTTAATTCTTAATATTAGATCTTCAACTTTTTCTTTTATCAAATCTCTTGTTTCTTCAAACCTTTTTTTAGGTCCTCCTGAAGGATCATCTAATCCCCAGTCCTCACGATGTTTAGTTGGGATATATGGACACTCTACTCCACACCCCATCGTTATAAGTATATCTAATTCTTTTGGAATCTCTATTATTAATTTAGAATAGTGATTACTCATATCAACTAATGCATCTTCCATTACTTCTATAGCCAAAGGTTTTGGCGCAGGGTATTCTTCTGTTCCTGCAGAATAAACTTCTAATATATCATTTCCTAGAAAGTTTGCCCAACCTTCTGCCATTTGACTTCTACAACTATTATGAGTACAGACAAATGCTATTACTTTTTTCATTATACACTTTCCATCTTGTACCAGTTTTTAGATTTATTTGCGATGTTAACTAAGAATAACATTAATGGAACTTCAACTAATACACCAACAACAGTTGCTAGTGTTACACCCGAATTAAGTCCAAATAATGCAATAGCAATAGCGACTGAAAGTTCAAAGAAATTTGATGCACCGATTAATGCAGCTGGTGCACCAATGTCATGTGGTATTTTCCATTGTCTACTCCAAATATAGGCGATAAAGAAAATGAAAATTGTTTGTATTACAAGCGGAACACTTATCAATAATATATCTAATGGATAGTTAACTATTACTTCTCCTTGAAACATAAAGATTAAAATCAATGTCAACAATAAGCCAATTTCAGGAACATTATTAAACTTCTTAATAAATACTTCAAAACTAACATTCCTCTTTTTTAAGAAATATTTTGTTATTATAGAAGCTAAAATTGGGAGTACAACAAAAAGTACAACTGATAAGAATAAAGTTTCATAAGGAATTAATACATTGCTTAACCCAAGAAGTAAAGCTACTATTGGCGTAAAAGCAACTAGTAAAATCAAATCATTAAGTGCAACTTGTAGCACAGTATATGAACTATTTCCTTTAACAAGATGGCTCCAAACGAACACCATAGCAGTACATGGAGCTGCTCCTAGTAGTACTGCTCCGATTAAATATTCTTTAGATATTTCAGGTTCTAATATATTCTTAAAGACAAAAAGGAAAAAGAAACTAGCAATTAAATACATTGTAAAAGGTTTAATTAACCAGTTCACAGTAGTAGTAACAATAATTCCTTTTGGTTGTTTTGATATCTTCTTTAATGAAGTAAAATCAATTTTTAACATCATTGGATAAATCATTACCCAAATAAGTATAGCAATGATTATATTGATATGAGCAATTTCAAATTTATTGAAAAAAGCTGTAATTTCAGGGAAAAATTCGCCAATCAAGACGCAAAATATAATACATAGTGTTACCCATAGAGTCAAGTATTTCGAGAATAGATTCATGTTTTCTTCCTACTAAAAATTAGTCTTTTCAAAGGTTTTATATTAAATAATAATAATATAGTTTATCTTGCATTAAGTCAATTAATAAAGAGTTAGATCTTAGCAAAATAAAAAAACGGATAATATCCGTTTTATTTATATATGGCGGAGTAGGAGGGATTTGAACCCTCGCGCCGCTATTAACGACCTATACCCTTAGCAGGGGCACCTCTTCAGCCAACTTGAGTACTACTCCATCAAAGTTAGCTCCTATATAATAATATATTTTAAGCTAACTGTCAATATTCTTAAATGATTATTTTTGGAGATTTTCTTGGATCATTGTTAATTGTAATCTATGGCGTTTTAAATCTATATCTTTCACCCATACTTTTACAATATCTCCGACACTAACTATGTCTAATGGGTGCTTAACATATTGATTAGATAATTGTGAAATATGAACGAGTCCATCATCTTTTACACCACAATCAACAAACACTCCAAAGTCTACAACGTTTCTTACTGTCCCCATTAATTCCATTCCAACGACAAGGTCATCTAGTTTTAAAACATCGCTTCGTAAAAGCGGAGCTGCTACATCATCACGTGGATCTCTTAGAGGAGCAATGAATGCTTCTAAGATATCTTCAACAGTGTTTAACCCTGCTTCAAATTTAGTAGCTAATGCTTCTTTATCAATATTTGCCATTTTTAGTTTAAGGATTGGATCTCCTAATTCTTCGGTAGTGATTTTTAATTCTTCTAAAAGTTTTTTTGCTAATACATAACTCTCAGGATGAATTCCTGTTTTATCTAAAGGATTCTTTCCATCAAGTATCCTTAAGAATCCAATTGATTGTTCATAAGCTTTTGCGCCCATTCTCGGAACTTTTTTAAGTTGTTTTCTCTCAGTAAATTCACCAGACTCTTCTCTAAAGATAACAATATTTTGAGCAGCTGTTTTATTTAAACCAGATACGTATTTTAATAATTGTACACTTGCTGTATTAACATTTACTCCTACTTTGTTTACAGCAGTTTCAACAACAAAGTCTAAAGAATCATTAAGTTTATTTTGAGCAACATCGTGTTGGTATTGTCCTACACCAATACTTTTAGGATCAATTTTTACTAGCTCACTTAATGGGTCTTGCAGTCTTCTAGCTATACTAACTGCACTTCTTTCTTCAACTGCAAGTTTAGGAAATTCTTCTTTAGCTAATTCGCTTGCACTATAAACTGAAGCTCCAGCTTCGTTAACAATAATGTAATAAATATCTCTTTCAATCTTCTTAATTACTGCGATGATGAATTGTTCAGTTTCTCTTGAAGCAGTTCCGTTTCCAATGGCAATTATTTCAATATCAAATTTATTTATTAAATTGATAGTCTTTTTAAATGATTCAATTATTCTATCTTTATTAACATTTTCCCCAGGATATTTTTGATGGGGATATATTACATCTATAGCAGTCATTTTCCCCATTTTATCAACAACAGCAAGTTTACATCCTGTACGATATGCAGGGTCTACCCCAAGAACCACTTTCCCTTTCATTGGAGGTTGAAGTAATAAACTTCTTAAATTTTCACTAAAGATATGTATTGCGTTATCTCCTGCTTTATCAGTTAATTCAGCTCTTAATTCTCTCTCTATTGAAGGTTGAATAAGTCTTTTATATGAATCTTTAATAGCAGTTTTAATATATGGCACTACATAAGATTCTTTAACTTCAATAATATTATCTTCTAAATAATTCTCTATTTTTTCTACATCTACGGTTATTTTAACTGTTAATATTTTTTCTTTTTCACCACGATTTAATGCTAACGCACGATAAAGTTTTACTCTCTTTATCGGTTCTTCGTATTTATAATACATCTCATATGTATTCATTTCATCTTTGGCGTTTTTCTTAATTTTAGATTCAATAATCCCGTTACTGAATATATAATTTCTAGTCCATTTACGGAAATCACTAAAGTCACTTATTTCCTCAGCTATAATATATAAAGCTCCAGTAATCGCTAAATCAGCATCTAATACTTCTTCCGTAATATATTTAGTTGCTTCATCGACAAGGTTTCCTTCAATCGGAAAAGTTAAAATATAATCAGCTAAAGGTTTTAATCCTTGTTTAATAGCTATTGTTGCTTTTGTTTTTTTTCTTTTCTTTATATGGACGATATAGATCTTCAACTTCCACTAATTTTTCCGCAGCTAAAAACTCAGCAGC
>CBDUWI010000071.1:0-6560 GCA_965370885.1 uncultured bacterium
ACTGTAATCTCATTACACTTGAAGAAGGAGTTTTCTTAAACATATTTGATAAAATCACTCCTCTTTTTCTAATAATAATTATATACTATTTGACATTACTTAAAAAGTCATAAGTAATCTTGGTTAGCACTTGAGAATTAAAAAAGGATTGCAGGCAATCCTTCTAATTATAAACTTGATGTTACTAAAAATATTCCAACTATAAATAATAAAGCATAAAGTGTTCTTGTATATATTATCTTATGTGAAGCTAACTTAGTATTATCGAGTAATCTAGCTGTTTGATCAGGGATAAAGAATAAGATAACTGAAATATTACTTAATATTAAACCAATAACTAACATGACTGTATTTGAATTATCTTCTGGTGTAAATAGTTCGAATAAATTAGGTATATCATTAAGGAAACTTGGTGATTCTATTCCTGAACAAACTATATCTTCACCACTACATGCTAAAATTAATGATCCATTTTTTGTAATCCTAAAATTATCTTCTTGTCCTAAGATTATATAGATATCTAAATCTTTCACATACGAGGCAATTAAATCATTATTTTCATCCATTTTAACTTCAAGCTCAATTGTTCCAGTTCGATAAAAGCGATAATCATCATCAGTATCACCAATATAAGAAAACTCAATACCGTCAAAATCTAATGTCGTGTCTTCTTGTATAGTTGATTTGCAACCAATTAGTAATAACAAACTTGTTAATAGTATAATTATTTGTATTTTTTTCATCTAATTCACCTATTCTATGACATTTACAATTCTAATAATTGTTGTTTCATTTCCCGATTGATCTTTTACTAAATATGTAATTTCATAACTGCCAATAGTATTAATATCAACGCGGCCTAATATTTCTATAGTTATTACCCCACCATTATTATCTGACACAGTTGCCAATGCATCTACCCAAGTTGTTCCTTGTTTAATTGTATCTATTCCTGGGTTTAAAGTTACTGTTGGTGAAATATCATCGATTACTTTTACAATTCTTTTACAGTAATATTCAACTTCTCCATAAACCTTTTTATAAGTAATCTCATATTCTCCTAAAACAGTTGAATCAACTGAACCAGTATCATATCCCATTACGAAATGTCCTTCTTCACTAATAAGTAAATAACATCCTTCATCAACCCATGTTTCGTTTAATGAGATAATATCATAACCTGGTTGTAATGAAGTCGTTATTTCAAATTCTTGTTTACAGCTTGTTAATAATAGTAATAAGGAAAGAACTATTAATTTTTTCATAAATAATCCCTCCTACTTTTATCGTAGTGCCAAATAATATCATTGGTTTCTTCATAGACAAAAACATAACTAGAACGAGAATAAATCACATTATCTATCATTGCAGAATATATTACTTCATAAGTTCCAGCAGTATTAATATCTACATTAGATAAATCAACATCACATACTATGTCGTTTGAAGAATTTTCTACATAACAATCAGCTTCATTAAACTCTTCACCTATTTTAATTGTATTAATTGTTTTACCGATAGTTAATTCATAATTAACTTCTCTTGCGATAACATTTACATAGCGAGTTGTAATTGTTTCATTTAAAGATTCATCTGTAACGATATATTCGATAATATATACTCCTACTGCACTAGTATCGACACTATCATTTATAACAATATTCGGATTAGATGAATAATTATCTGTAGCTACTATACTAGTATGAAGATAATCTTCGCCGATGTAGATTGTATCAATACTCGCATTTAAAGTTACTGAAGGAGCTGTTGTATCTTCTACAATTACGCTTCTTTGGATAATAATTGAAGCATTACCTTCTGAATCAAATACTTGATATGAAATTATATATGTGCCAATAGTATTATAATCAACTTCACCAGTAACAACTATATCAAGCTCTCCTGTTGAGTTATCTGTGGGTGTTACAGATTCATCAATAAATTCGCCAAAATAAACTTCAATATAAATTAATTCATCACCATTTAAGGTAAGGGTTGGTGATGTTGTATCTACTATAATTACTTCCCTAGTAATTGTATTTTTAATTACTAAATTTTCATCTATTACAATATAACTAAGAATATAAGTACCAACTAATGTATCTGTTACTGTTCCTAATATTTCAATAGTATCAGTTGCTAAACCATTGACAATGTAAGCACCTAGTTCAACATATTCTTCTCCTGCTTCTAAATAAATTGTTGCTAATCCATTTAAATAAATATCTGCAGGTTGATAGACATATACTTCAACTGAAAAACCGTAAAAATCATCTTCTAAAAAGTCTGTATCAAGCTGAATTATTATATCTTCTGAATAACTTAATGTTAAATTACTAAGTTCAGCACCAGTATAACTTAAAGTTTCAGTGTTGCTAATTATGTATAGGAAATCAAAGCCATCTTCAAAATAACTTTCAGAAGCAAAATTTAAATTATAAGCATTTGATTCATCTTGTAAATCTAAATACCATGTAATGTTTTGATTATTTCCATATTCTGAATGATCTGTCGTTATTTCAATAACAAAATCAAATTCTCTTGATAGTTGCATTGAAAAAACTCCATTGATGTAGACAGCAATATTTATGATGTTACTGCTTGCATCAAAGTTAATGATTTCACCTTCATAAAGCATTGAAGTATCATCAGGAATTGTTCCATCAGTCGTATAATAAACTAATACATTTTCAGCAATATCTACGATTTCAGCGCGGTATTCAAATTCAATACCGTCATATAGGAATAACTCTGTACCTTCAGGAATTGCTATGTCTGATACTAATTCTATTTGAGGTAGTTCATTGAAATCAACTGTAAAACTAATATAGCCATCATCGTATTCTACAACGTTTGTAATTTTGATATCCATTAAAGTTCCGTCGCTATAAAACATTGGAATTTCTGTGTCAGTTCCCATTTCATCATAAAGATTATTTTGTGATAAAGCAGCATGTTCAATTTGGCCATCTTCATCAGTATATTCATCGTCAAAATCAGGGAAAATTATTGGTAAAGTATCGAAACTAATTCCTGGTCTAAAAATGAATACTTCATCAGCTGGGTCCCCAAAATAATCGTAATAGCCATAGACATTTCCATCGTCTATGTAGTCTTTATCTACGCGGTAAACAATCAAGCCAGCATCAGGCAAATTAGATTCATAAAACCCTTCATTGTCACGATATTCAATATAAACATATTCATTTGAATAACCTAAATCTATTTTGTATAAATTGTCACCTGAAGTACGAAGTGGTTCTAAAGTATAAGTACCTGTGGAAGTAATTTCTTGCACATTAGATATCCAATTTCCATATTGTTCTTTCATATAGCCAAGCATATGACTAGGAATTTCTCCAGTGTTATCCATTATTCCCCATGGACCTACTGAATTGATATAATCATAGCCATAATAATGATATAAATCAGGAGCGCTTATTAAATGAAAAGTCTCATGAGCTAGTACTCCTACGTTTGCTTTATAATCATAGCTTTTTGTATTTCCTAATAATTCAAAAGTATAATCATAAGCTTCTACTCCATTAATAGTTGAATTTTGAGAAGTATATAATGCCCACATATGTGGCCAAAAAAGTGATGACCAACCGCTGTCTTCGCCACTAACCATAAATGTAATACTATCTATAAAACCGTCATCATTTGAATCAAGATTTATCTCATCGCCTATATAATTATTTTCATCGACAAAATTAATTGCGTTTTCTAATAATTCGTGTTCTTTTATTGCTCTTTCATTTTCAGTATAACCTTCAGGGTTAAATGTATTATCATAAGGTTCATAATAATTACGGTTATTTACATCTTGATAAAATATATAAGTAGTACCGTCGCTAACTAAATAAGAATCTATCGTTAATTGTCCATAAGACACTTCTAAATAATAGTTTTTTAAACTCGCGTTAAGCTCATCATTAAATAGAACATCATATTCTAAGAAAGTATGCGGTGGTGTATAAGCTGTTTCATCAGCAAACTTAATAAAAATAACGATATTCGCAAAAGCAGAAACCTCATTGATTGGTCCGTCATATAAGTCATCATATACTTCCAAAGACTCAAAAGGTTCTAAGTTTATTTGGTTCTCAATTGCTTCTACTGTAAAGAATTTTGGTATAAAAAATAAGAATAAAGATAGTAATACAACAATTTTTTTCAAATATAACAACTCCTTAATATACTATTCTACCATAATATTTTAAATTTAAATAAAAAAAATGAGTCATTTAATTATACTCACTTTTCTAAATTGAAACATCTTATACGCATTTCTTCAATAAAGTCTTCGCGATTCACTGGTGCAATGTATGTCGTTCCTCTGATATAACTTTTGTTATGTTGTCTTATTTCGATCCTTTTAGTGCTTAAAGCCATTGAAGATAAAATGTTAGTTTTAAGCTCTATGGATTTAATGTTTTCATATTTTACTCTACTAAAAAATGGTCCTATTCTCATATATATATGGTCTTCTTTAAGTTCATAAAATGAACTAAGTAAAATCCATAACATTAATATAAGTACTGGTAATACAAAGATTACCCAAACCAATAATTCTTCAGAGGGAATAAAGAATAACACTACGAGATATATTCCAACTGAACCCCATAAAATAGCGCCAACCCATAAATCTATCTTTGCTTTTGCTTTATAATTATCCATTAATTTTTATAAATTCCACTCAAATATCGACACATTTCATATAAGACAAATTGATGTCTAATATCTGTGAAATTATATGTTTCTTCACCATAATCAAAACTAAAACTATGTCTCATTGTATTAACTGGATATTTCATTTTAGCTAATTCAAAAGTGTATGTCGATAATTTATCACTTAAAAATAGTTTTTCATCTTTATATCTAACTTTGTATTTACCTAATCTAATATTTTTATATCTTCGAAAATTTACTAAATTAAGAGTAACTACAAAGACAAATTCTGATTTAATAACATCAGCTATTCTTGAGTATTGATAATGATTATAATCAACTAAGTTATCATATTTATTTCCTTCAATTAATTCAAACTCATTAATATGTCCGATTTTTCCACATTTAGAACAATATATATCATCGCCATGACCAAAAACAGTTAATGAACTTTTACAGTAGTTACAGAAATATATCAATCTTTCAATCCCTTCTGCTCTTTTCTCACGCTCAAACCTAATCATTCTTTCTTTTTGGAAATCGTATTCATTATTATATAAAGCTTCTTCAACTATCTTATTAATTTTTTTCTCTGTTAATTTTTGTAATTCTTCTTTTGTGATTAGAATTTTTGTATCAGTATGAACTTTACCTTTTTTAGAAAAATAATCTGCCCAACGTGGTTGAGAAAGGTACCCACCACTTTGCTTTACTAATACAACATTTACATTGGCTTTTTTTATAAGTCTTCCTGTTGATTTATAAATAGGCAATGTTTCACCATAAAAAGTGTTATCTCCTTCAGGGAATAATCCAATAGAATAACCAAGTTTCAAATAATCAAATATCTTTTTAGCAGCTAAGAAATCGGGTTTTCCAACTCTTTTAGGAATTGCTTTCCCTAGAACTCCCATACCAAACTTTTTACCTGAGTCTAAAAATGAAACTTCAGTTGCTAAAAAGCGAACATTTGCCTTAATGTTTTTCATTATTATAAAGCTATCCCACGTATTAAAGTGATTTGAAATTAAGATAAACGGTTCAGTTTCCTTAGGTATACTGTCACCTCTTGAGACTACATCAATCTCTTTAGCTAACAATCGGAAAATTACTGGTCTCGCAATTTTAACAAAAAAGTTTGAAAACTTTTCGTGAAAAGTATTCTTCATATAATCACCCCTATTTTACTTATTATAACAAATTATCTTTTATTTAACTATCAAAAATAAATATAAATGCTCTTAGAATTTCGATAAACATAAATGACTCCTTTTATAGGCTCTTCTCTATTATCGTGATCGCCTGTGAAACAGTTTCATCAAAGTTATCAATATCAACATTAATCCAATTTACATCAAACTGATTATTGAAAAAAGTGAATTGTTTTTTAGCTAAATTTCGCGAATGTTGTTTAATTTTTGCGATCGCAGTTTCTAAATCATATTCTTGATTAAAATATTTGTATAACTCTTTATAACCAATGCTATTAACACTATTAGAATTAATCCCTAAATCGTATAACTTTTTAACTTCAGCAATTAGTCCCGCTTCGACCATTCGATCTACTCTTTTATTTATTAAATTATATAGTATTTCGCGATCCATTGTCAGACCAATAATTGTAAATCCATAGACTTTAAGATTTTTGTTTTTATTTACTGACATTTTGTTAATTTTTGATCTTGATATTGCTTGAAGTACTCTTTTTCGGTTATTAAAATGAATAACTTTTGAACTTTCATAGTCTTTTTCTTCTAATATTTTATGCAATTCTTCATTAGATAAATCAACGTATTTTTCAGTTATTTCTCCATTTCTAATTGTATTTTCAAAGTTGTAATCATATAAAGCACTTTTAATATATAAACCTGTACCACCAACAATAATTG
>CBDUWI010000072.1:0-6503 GCA_965370885.1 uncultured bacterium
ACATAAAACCTTTAACTTTACTGTGGTTGATACACTACCACCATCCTTTAATATTGAAAATCAAGATCTAAGTGTCTTTGAATATTCAAGTATGGAATCATTTATCACTGATATCACTGACAACAGCGATACAGAAATAACATATTCTGAACAAAATACTTCTATTGATTACAATGTTTATGGTGAATATAGTGTAGATATTAGATTAACTGATGAATCAGGTAATTATACAGAAAAAACGATAATAGTAAAAGTAAATGAAACATTATTGAATTTACTAAGCAACTCATCATTTGAAATCGAAACAGTATCTAAGATAGTGTACGATTTAGTTTACTCATATTACGATGTAGATTTAGATGGATTATACACCATAACAAGTAGTGAAGGTGAAATAGGTATAATTTATCAAGTTGGTGATGAAAATAATTTGGAATTATTATTTCAAAGAAGTTGTGATCAATCATTCTCCGTTAATGATATTGTCTTTGTCTACAAAATAGATAATTACGTATTAGAACTAAAGCATAAACCAGACTCTACTTTTCCTGAAACACTAGAAGTATTTACAATTGACACTAACTATCAATATGATTACTTCTATACAGATTCACTTGAACTTCATCCATTGATTCAATACTTAAGAGATAGATCATATGAATATGAAGAATTGACGCAAGAATTCATAATCGAGCATAAAACTGCATATACAACGACAGATGTATCTATTGTATCAGTGAAACATCTACTCAGTGATACCTTTGGCTCTATCCTGGTTATGGAATTCAATAATATTGAAGATGCTAATATTGTTTTCTATGATCAAGTTAATTGTATTATCCCACAAAATGCCAATACAGTCGTTATTCAATATCAAAATATAGTGTTGAGAATTGAGATTACTGTTGGATATGAAGATAATATATTTGATAACCTTCCTGATGGGTTAGAATATATAACATATGACCAGTTTGATATTGATTATACGAATTTATAATTCAGAAAGAACACTTCCTTATTGTATTCAATTACGGAAGTGTTCTTTTTTATTATCCAATTGTCTGAAGAGAACTTGTATGCTATGTTATGTGATTAGTTGCGATTTCTTGTGGTACACTCGAAGTATCATACACTAAATGACATAAATAATTGTTCTAGTAATAATAGATATACTCAAACATAAATGATATAGTAATTTGCTGATGTGCGTGTGTCTACACAAGATTTTGTAACTACAAAAATTAAGCAAATAAAAATGCTCTTTTTTTTGAATAAATTTAATCACTTGTGAAACCGGTTACATATTCGCAATATTTACTTAAATATATTAATATGATATGCTTTAATTGATATGTTTTAATTGATATGGAGTGGTAATATGAAAAAGCTAATATTAACAACAATTTTATTCCTGGGAATATTTTTACTAGCGGGATGTAAAGAAGAAGAAATTATTGCTGAAGAAACTAATTTTTCACAAATCTATCCAAACGCTGGTAGTTACTATCAGATTTTTGTGAGAAGCTTTGCCGATAGCGATGATGATGGTATTGGCGACTTTAACGGTATTACTGCTAAATTAAGTTATTTAAAGGATCTTGGAATTAACGCAATTTGGTTAATGCCAATTCACCCATCTCCAAGTTATCATGGTTATGATGTCATGGATTATTATGCTGTAAATCCAGAATATGGAACAATGACTGATTTTGAGAATTTATTAATTGCAGCTGAAAACTTAGATATCGATATTATTATTGATTTAGTAATAAACCATAGTTCCAATCAAAATCCTTGGTTTACAGGATGGTTAGCTGGCGAAGACGAATATACCGGGTATTACCGTTTAATAACTTCAGCGGATGATCGTTTATATCAATTAGGATCTTGGGGACAAAACATTTGGCATCTAACTACAGGTGGTTATTATTGCGGTTATTTTGGTTCTAGTATGCCTGATTTAAACTGGAGTAACCCCGTAGTTCAAGATGAAATGATTGCGATGGCAAAATACTGGATTGAAAAAGGGGTAGACGGTTTTAGATTAGATGCTGTATTACATCTAGAAGGAGTAGGAGAAGTCTTATCTCCAACTGTACCTATCGATTCAACATTATTTAAATTAGAGTGGTTTGAATATCAGATAGAGTTAGAATATCCTAATGTCTATATTATCGGTGAAGTCTTTGACGCCTTTAGCGTTTCTAGTATATTTTATACAGCGATTGATGCTACTCTAAATTTTGAAATAGGTAACGAAATACTAAATAATATAAATCGTGGCTATAGTACTGATTATGTTACGAAAATAATTAGAAATAACGAAACAATTAAAAGCTATGATATTAACGCATATGACGCTCCGTTCTTAAAAAACCATGATCAAGACAGGTTAGCTAGTATCTTAAATGGCAATTTAGAAAAATTGAAGTTAGCTGCGGAAATGTTACTTGTGCTCCCGGGAAACCCATTCATTTATTATGGCGAAGAATTAGGAATGTTTGGGATAAAAAGTACTGGTCCTTTTTGGGACGAAACAAGAAGATTACCTTTACCGTTTGGTGATGAGTTTACAACATCTTGGTTTATCGATGAATTTAACACTGAATTACCTAATGTCAGCGAACAATCTCTTAACGAAAATTCCTTATTAAATACTTATACAACATTATTAAATTTAAGAAACAATTCCTTAGCTTTAAAATATGGCGATATTTTCGCTTATGAGGAGACTTCCTATGTTCTTCAAGGATTTTACCGCATTTTCAATTACGATGACTCACATCAAGAAATAGTGCTCGTACTGCATAACTTAGGTGATGTTTCCTATCAGTTTAGTTTAGAAAACGAAAATATTCTTTATTACTCGGATGGAATTGATAATTATGATGGAAACATTAATGAAAAATCAACTTTAATCTTAACTATGCCTAAGGAAATGATCGGTAATTTCTATGAATAAAAAAATTACTTTTTCACAGATATTCGCTTATTCTATTTCGCGATATCGTGCTGTATTTGATTTATTTGAAGCTAGTTTGTTTAAAGTTGTAATGTATTTTATATTGCTTAATTTAATGATGTTTTTACCAATTACAATGCAAATAATTAACTTAGAAAATGTTGATTTTACAAGATACGGTTTTACCTTTACAGAAGACTTGCCAGACTGGTTACCTAGCGGGTTACCAACTCATTGTATTATTAACGAAAATGAACTAAATTGTTTAAATGATCTTGTTTATGAATACGATATTATTAATAGAGATACAACATATCATATTTATTTTAATGTTGCTGATGATGTATTAATCAATGAAGAAAATACGATAATATTTTATCAATCAGGATTTCATATTAATTTTTCTGGTGATAGTGTTTTAAAGTTAACTTATACTGGTTTTGGTTATACTGATTTTAATGAAATTAACCAAATGGAGCCAGAAGTTGCTAGTGATATATTGTTTGAATCAATGTTTCAAAGTATTAAACCAGCGATAATGTTACCAATAATATTGTTCTTTGTTGGAGCTTTAACACTTACTAATATCATTTTAATTTTTTCAATCGCGACAATATCAATGTTATTTAGTTTTAATCAAAGTGATTTTCCGAAATATCAAAATATGATTAAATTAATGATTTTCGCTTCGACAATTCCATCATTTATAAATCTCGCGCTTGGTTTTTATGGATTAAGTGCGTTTACTTCAATTAGTTATAATTTAATAACCCCGATTATCGCTTACTTTATGTATAAAGCGAGTAGAAAAGAAAAAGAGCTTACTGATTAAGAAATGTAAGAAGTTATGAAAAAGAAAACAATTATGAAAGTGTTTTCTTTTTTTTGTAGATAATTATATAAATATGAAAGCCGTTACTTACACAACAATTTATATATCAATTGAAAAAGCGTTTTCATTAGAGTATAATAAAGTTACTAAAAAATGTTGTAAAAAATATAAAAGGAGGAAAAAAATGAAAAAAATACTGAGTATTTTTATTACTCTAGCATTAGTATTTACATTCTTTGCTGTTAGTGGACAAACTGTTTTAGCAGAAGTTCCAGCAAATGATTGTACTACTGATTACACAGTTGTAATCCATTATCATAGATGGGACAACGATTACACTAATATGGACTTTTGGACTTGGGGAACTGGAACTGATGGTTCTGGTAATCCACTAATTGTCGGAGAAGACGATTTTGGTGCAGTTGCTTATATGTGTGTTAATAGTACTGATGCGGATGATACTGCAGGACTTATTCCAAGATTAAATGACTGGTCATATAAAGATGGTATTGACACTAATGGTGATGGTGTTGATGATAAAGCTATCATTTTAAGAGATGATCTTGGAGATATGGTTGGATTTGACGAAAATGGAATTAAACATGTTTACGTATTACAAGGATCAGCTGATGTTTATGAAAACGATCCATTATTGCCAACATTCCAAAAAGATGGATTTGGAACATTAGTTGTTGTTTATTACGATCCTATTGAATCTTATACAGGATGGAACCTTTGGAACTGGGGAACTGGTACAGATGGAACAGCTGCTTCAGATGCTGATGGTGGAGTTCCTTTCCAATTTAATTTAGGAATCGATCAAGATTCTGAACCAATGAAATTCAAAGTTGCAATATTCAACATTGCTGTTGATGCTGACGATACTATGGGATTCATTGTTAGAACCGATTCATGGGAAAAACAATGGGGAGAAGATTTATTCTTAGATATTTCTGCTATTAAAGGTAGTGGAACACAATTCTCATTCTACATTGGTGGAGCACCAGATTTCTATACTAACTTCGCAGATTTTGAAGCGGTAGTTAATTTCTTTGAAATCGCAAGTGCAACTGCTTTAGATAAAACTTCTGTTGCAGTTGAATTTAACAAAGAAATAGTTACTAAAGAAAATGATGTAGATATATTTGATGCTACAACATTAGTACTTACTGATAAAGATGGTGTTGAAATTGGTATTGAAAAAGTAAGTTATGATACTAAATCAGATGCTAACAAAACATTCGCTTTAATTTTAGATGAAGATTTATCAGGAGCTTTATCTCCATACACAGTAACATATACTGTTGGTGAAGAAGTTTATACTAAAGCTTTTGATGTTGATAATACACCACCAGTAATTAATATGTTTGGATCAACAAATGTAACGTTATTGTTAGGTGATACTTACTCACTTCCTAATTTCACTGCAAGTGATATGGTAGGAGAAGAATCAGTTGTTCTATGGAACGTTAAAGTTAAAGCTGGACATGGAACCGTAGATACTAGATTTGCTGGTATTTACGAAGTCGTGATTATTGCAGAAGATACATTTGGAAACATTGCTGAACAAATAATCACTGTAACTGTAACTGACCCATGTGATGATACAGCTCACTTGGATGCAAATAGTGGATTTAATACTGAATTACTAGCGTTGCTAGTTGGTATCCCTCTTGCATTAGGTGCATTTATCACACTGCGTCGTGGATTATAAGGAGGAATGAAAATAATGAAAAAATTATTAATGTTATCGTCTGTTCTTGTAATCGCGTTATCTCTTGTTGGTTGTAAACCAGAAGAAGATGTGTGTGTTAATAACGCTGCAGCTGGGACATTATACAAATTTGATGAAAATCAAACTGAAATTACAGAAATTAAAGTATGGCTAGATGATGAAGCTTATGCAACTGCATTAATTGATGCTTTTGAAGCTGCTTATCCAGACATTAAAGTTAAATTAGAAATAGTAGGGTCTGTCGACACTCGTCAAAGACTTGAAACTTTTAGTGGTTCAGGGTGGTCTGCAGATGTTGTAATATTCCCACATGACCATATTGGAGCTGCATTAAGTTCGAACTTATTATATCAATTCCCTGATTCTCAGAGAACTGATTTAATGGATAGAATGGTAGGTTCTGCTATTGGAACTGCAACTTCATGTTATGACAGTGTTAATAATATAGCTGTTCCTTGTGATGGGACATTTCCTTCTGAATTATTCGGAGCACCTTTATCGGGAGAATCTGTTGCATTATTCTATAACAAAACATTATTAAACGATATCGATGATACTAAAACTTATCCAGAAGCAACTTGGGAAGAAATCATCGCAAGTGTATTATTATATAACTCAGTAGCTATTATGGATGATCCAGAAACTACTGAAGTTGACGAATCTGCTAATCAAAAATTATATTTTGCTTTAGACGTTGGTAATGCTTATGATATTCATTTTGTATCTACTGCATTTGGATTTGAACTATTTGGTGAAGATCATTTAGTTAAAGAAGAAGCTAACTTAGGATCAGATGAAGTTATTGCTGCATTAACATGGTTAAATGAAACACTTAAACCTGCAACATTAGATTTAAATTCAGCAACATTAAATGGAGAATCAAATAGAACTTTATTTGAAGAAGGAACACTTGCTTATATTAGTGAGGGACCTGGGTCTATTCAAAGATATAATGAAGCTGCTGATGAGAACGG
>CBDUWI010000073.1:0-6453 GCA_965370885.1 uncultured bacterium
AGTATAAAGATTTTACAATATCGTTAGTTCCTGTTTCAAGAATACGAAGAGGAGTATCCATTGAACCATAATATTCATCATCTTCACTATTGCTTATGAAATCAGTATAATCTTCAATATCCCAATCAGGATCAGGTACATCTAAATTCCAATCTTCCGCAAGTTCTTTGTTAACGAAAATACCCCAAGGTAAAATATATTGAGGAAGACCTGCTTGGAATCCATAATAATTCATCATCTTCATAATTGAAGGGTTCATTGATTGATATAAAGGATCGTCTTCATATCTTGATAAATCTGCAACTATCCCTTTTTGAACATCTCCAGGTAAATCAACGCTTGCCCAAACACTTGGGAAAACACCATATTCATTTTTATAATTGTCAAGTTCTTGTGCCCAAATTTTTCCACCATCATCAGGTCCACCTGCAATAGCAAGCACATTAATAACTACGTTAGGATAAAGTTTATTAAATTCTTTGGCTACTGCATAAGCTGCAGCATCATTTTGAGCGAAAATTTCTGTTTCATCTAAAGTCATATTTCCAATGTCTTCGTAATGAGTCCCAGATCCACTCCAAAGCATTAAATCTACTTGTCCAACAACATTAGCATCAAGGCTATCATATTGCACCGAGTCACCATCATCTTCTTTACATCCAGTTAATGTTAATGAAACTATTAATAATAATAAAATCAAAAATAATTTTTTCATAATTCCTCCTTTTAATCTTATATTCCTATTTTATCAAATAATTTTAATAATTTAAAACAAATGATAAAAATTGTTCCTTAATTCAAATAATCTAATCCATATCCATATGGAAACATTACAGATGATTCATCATAATTTACTAAATTAGAATTATAGCCAATTTGAGAAATGTCTTTTGGCCAAGTAAATGATAATTTTCCCGTAAAATCAAAATCACCAAATAATACATCACTTATTCCATTTCCACCTTCACTACCTGGTAACCAAGCAGCTACAAAAGAATCAAAATATTGTAAATAATTTTCTAGTAACAACGGTCTACCCGATATTAAAATTCCTACGACATTTTTACCTTGGTTATGTGCATCTATCGCAACATTTAAAGCTGTTATATTATCAGGGTGACTATTTCCTGTTGTTAATGTTAAGGTATCGTTATCTCCCCAGCTTTCGCTATAAGGCAATTCAGTTAATACTACAACAATCGTATCCGCTTCTGATATCGCGTTTACAAGATTTCCCCCGTTAAGAGTAAGCTCTCTTTCAAAAGCTGCTAGAATGCTAATTCCAACCCCTATATCAGGAGACGTATTACCTTGCCAGTATGTTGTCCAACCACCACTCATATATCCTACGTTGTCACTCCCTGGCCCCACAAGCATAATATTTTCACTTTTGCCTATTGGTAAAGTATCATTATCATTTTTTAGCAACACTAATGATTTTCTGACAGCTTCACGAGCAATTTCCTGATGTTCAAAAGTATAAAAATAATCTTCTTCTTCCAAACGATCATAAGGATTTTCTAATAATCCACGATTATATTTAACTATCAGTATTCTTCTTACAGCATCGTCAATTCTATCACGAGTAATTCTTTCATCTAGCACAGCATCAAATAAATCATTAATCGCTCGTTCCCAATCATATGGTTCCATAAGCATATCAATTCCTGCATTTACACTTGCTACTATCTGATCATCAAAATCTCCAGGTAATTGATGAATTGCGTTCCAATCACTAATAATAAAACCAGTAAAGCCCATTTCATCTTTCAAAACATCATTTATCCAATAGCTACTACCATGCATTTTTTCACCATTGATTGAACTATAAGAAATCATTATAGTATCAACTCCAGCTCTTATTGCTTCATAATAAGGAATTAAATGGATATCTCTAATAAATGATTCATCTTCGATAACATTTCCTTGATCTTGTCCACCAATAGTTCCACCATCAGCAACAAAATGTTTAGCAGTAGCACTAACGCCATTTGTCTGAAGTCCTAAAATTATTTGATAGGTTAGATTATTATGTATTTCTGGATTTTCACTTAAACCTTCATAAGTTCTCCCCCAACTAATATCTTGAACAACACTTAAAGCTGGTGCGAAAGTCCATGAAATTCCTGTAACTTTCATTTCCTCTGCAGTCGCAACTCCGATTCGATACATTAAGTCAGGATCGTTTGCAGCTCCAAGTCCAATATTATGTGGAAAAATTGTTGCTCCATATACATTATTGTTACCATGAACTGCGTCTATTCCATATATAATTGGAATACCACTAGCAGAATTAAGAGCTGAATCTTGATAGTTTTCATACATTTCAAACCAATCATCAACACTATCAGAATAACTACTTGGGTGACTTCCTCCGCCACTTAATACTGAGCCAATTCCGTATTGTTGTACCTGATTAGGTGTTATGCTTGCTCGCTCAGCTTGAACCATTTGAGCAACTTTACTATAAAGAGTCATATCAGCTAATAATTGTTCAACTACTTCAATACAAGTTTCATCGTCTACTTCACAAATCAAATCTTCTTCTTCTATGCATTCCTCATGATTAGGAAACAACTGGCAATCAACTTCGATATCGAAAATCTCGTCATCATTTTTACATCCAGTAATCGTAATTCCCAATGTAAAAACAAGAAATAACAAGTATACTTTTTTCATTCTTTAAACTCCTCAATGCTAATTATTTCTTTTTCAACAAGTCGCTTAAAATTCCACCCACTTCGTAAATATTCAACTTTATAATTCCAAAAAGTATGTCCAAGTACATTTTTCATTCCTTTTAACTGGGCGCTTGCATACTTTTTCATAACATCATCCATGTTTGCATCAGTAATCTGCTCATTTATTCTTAAACCCAGAGACCATTCTCCCACTATTACCGGAACATACTCTTCAACAAGAGCAAGCCTCTTACTTCTGTTTATTGCATCTTCTAAATGCCATTCAATCGTTAAATTATGATGATATTTATCAAAGCATTGATACATATGAGTATCGAGTATTACATTATGAAAATTATTTTCTCTAAAGAAATTCTCCCATTCATTAAGGCGAAATCCATCATGCATTACTAAATATTTATTAGGTAATATTTTTCTAATTCTTTTATAGGTTTTCTTATAAAAATCTTGAATAATTTTAATATCAATGATTGCATTTGGCTCATTTAGAAATTGTAAACTATGAAAGTGGGGATAATCTTTATATCTTTTAGCAATCTTTTCTAAAACTAAAATTGTCATTTCGATGTTTTTTTCATCTTTGTGCCACTCTATTTGACCTTCAATACCACCATTATCAAAACCATTTTGACAACCTGGAGCAGCGTGCAAATCGAGCATAAAATCCATCCCAACATCACTTATCATTTCTAATGCAAAGTCAAGATGTTTAACGCTTCTTACATAATCTTTATCACCATATAACCACCAAGGAATCGGAATCCTAACTAAATTGATTCCTTTTTCTTTTAACCAAACAATATCATCTTTAGTAATCCAAGTTTTATAATGATTAAACAATTCTTCTACTTTATTAATCGCTTGTTCACTAAAACATGTTTCATCATTTCCAACTACATTATTATTTTTGAATAAACTAGGTTTTATCCATCTTTCAAGAACAAACCATCCTCCTAAATTAACTGATCTAATTTTTTCCATAATACACCTATATTAAAACAGTCATAATAGAATTATTGTTTATCGTTAATTCATATTTTTTATTTTTGTATTCAAAACTAAATATTCTTTTTTCATTGTCTTCGTTTAGAATTACAAAAGCTAATGAGTTATCAATGTTTTTAAATGCTGTAACTTTCAATATAGAATTATTTGTTACCTTTACTCTTAAAGCATTTGGTCTAATATATTTACTGAAATGTCCGATATAATAATACGAACTTTGATGAATTAATTTTTCGGGAAAAATATCAACAATAATTGGTGCATCACATAAATTGTTCACGTGGTTAGGACCACCTGTATTATCTAAAAATAGGTTCCAATCAATATATCCTTGACACCAATTATTAAAATCACCTATCATATTTCTTGCGTATCTTTCACCCGTTTTCCAAGAATCGAAATGAACTCCACCTTCTTGGCAACCCTCAGTAAATAATAACCCTTTATCAGGAAACATATCATGAACTTTGCCGACATTAGCGAAATCTTCATTGCCATACCAATGGAATGCAGTACCCCAAACATATTTATTAGCCTCTTTATCAGCAAGTACAATTTCAGCTCTTTTTACAATAATGTCTCTGTTGTGATCCCAAATTAAGATTTTAACATCAGATGCACTACTCTTTTCCATTACAGGACCTAAATGGTTCTTAACAAAATCTCTTTCTTCTTCACCACTATAAATACAAGAATCCCATCTTTGAACAGCCACTGGTTCATTTTGAACTGATATTCCCCAAACTGTCAACCCTTGTTTTCTGTATTCTTCAATGAATTTTACGTAATAATTAGCCCAAGAATCAAAATATTCTGGCAATAATTTACCACCAAATATCATTGAATTATTATCCTTCATAAAAGCAGGTGGACTCCAAGGACTTGCGAGTAAACTAATTGGTTCTTTAGCATATTTTTCAGCATCTTTAATTAAAGGAACAACATAAGTTAAATCTCTTGAAATATCAAATGTTTTTAACTCCTTATCGTTTTCTTCAATATATGTATAGCTACTTAAACTAAAATCACAACCGTGAATACTTACTCTACCAATTGTATAACCTAAACCCTCTTCTTTATCAAAGTAATCTTTTATTGCTTTTTCTCTAACACTTTTGTTTACTCTTCCAAGATTGTAAGCCGCACTTTCAGTAAAAGCACCACCAAAACCAATAATATTTTGGTAGGTTTTTGATTCATCTATTTTAATATCGACTTCTTTTAAATTGTTATTTTCGATTAAATTCGCGCTAAAAAATCTTTTTTCTGTGTCTTTTTCAGTAATGATTACTTTTGCCATAAAGAGACCTCCTAGAAAAATACTTTTATATTTTTTACTAATCCGTTTCTAATATTTAATGCTGTTTTTCCAATTACTTCCTTCATTTTAATTCCATCTACTTCATAATTTTTAATCTTGAAATCTTCACTAAAAGTATCAATATTATTACTATTTATGTAAGTAACTTTTGTTTTTCCTAAAAACGTAAATGAAATTTTTCCCTCTTTAAAAAATTCTTTGCTCAATAATGGTTTTAAATTTAGTTTTAATTTAGTTTCAAATATAAAAGGTGTTTTACCCATCATCATCAATGACCACATTGAAAGCATCTCAGCAGTACTACCACTTAATCTAGCAACAAAACCTTGCCCTCTCACTTCTGGGTCTGGATTTATACTCGATGCGATAAAGCTAGAATTTTCTAAAATACTTCTTCCGTAAATATTTGGATCCATGAAACATACTAAGTTAGTTTTAATCTCTTCAAAAAATTCATTGTATAATCCGCCTTTTAACATCCCAAGTAAATACTTATAAGTCATATGTAAAAAGTTAGATTCTCTTTCTTGCCACCCTTTTGTGAATGATCTACCACGTCCTATTTCATTTGATTCTTTATCTAAAAATTCGCTAGTTTTATAAAAATTAAGTTCGTGATCATAAATATCTGACTTTCTAATTCTTCCATACATTTTTAATTTTTCGTTTTTTGAACCATTCATTACTTTAAAAGCTCTTGCTGGTGCTTCTAAATAATTAGGTAAAGCTCTAACATGAAATTCAAGTGGTTTTACTGTTCTTAAACCATAAGTCCCAATTTTAGGAATTCCATTAATCATATTATGCTCAAATTTAGTTACTTTGTGTATTAAGTAAGTAGGATAAATTCCTTGGCCAAAATTATATGCTTTTTCTAAAGCAAAATTAATTTTCTCTAAATATAAGCTTAATGCTTCTTTTATTAATGAAGCGCTCATAGTTTGATTCCCTTTAGTTGTCAATCTAACTGCTGCACGAAATTCTTCTTTATAATTATTGATTTTATTCCAATAATCAAAATCATTCAGGTTTTCTTTAAGAGTGCTAATAATTCCATTAACAAATAAGATAAATTCTTTCGGAACTTCTATATCTTGTTTTTCATCAAAATTATCTAACAAAAATGTGATAACTCTTTTTAATTCTATTGTTTCACTAACTCCACTTCCAAATAACCCAGGCAACCCATTCATTGCATCGTTCCATCCCGGCTTGTCAGCTTCCATTTCTAGCCCCATACCACTAGGATCTAAGTGAGATAACTTATTTGTTGCAAGAACAAATAATTTCCCAAAGAGGTTTGTTTTAACTGTTTCTAAAGCTTCATTTTTAAACCAATTAGATTGGTGGTAATTCATTGATAATTGTCTTATTTTTTCATTATCGTATAAAATAGCGCCAAATCTTCTTATTTTTCCATCATCT
>CBDUWI010000074.1:0-6385 GCA_965370885.1 uncultured bacterium
CCTGTTTTTGGTCCATGTTGCCTTGCAGGTAATGTAATATTTGCTATGTCATCTCTTTTATCAATTAAGTCTTTACCGTTATTTAATGCAAGCTCAACAGCTTTATATAAATATAGGTTATTATCAACTGTTCCAGAGCGATCATTTCCTACCATAGTATTTTCTAAACATCCTACGGAAGCATAATCATGGACATTAGTTTCGTTAATTAAGTGTTCACATTTACCTAATTTTGCTTCTCTTAGCATTCCTGCCATTGATCTTTCATCGAAATTTAGCAAGAAAGGAGCCCCTTGTGAAGAAGCTACCATTTCAACAACACGATCAAGCAGTTTTTCTGGTGAATTCTTATGAAGTCTAACATTCGGCTTTGGTTCAAGAATTGGAGACATATCATCAATGACATCTAAAATGAGATAAGTTAAATCATTTGATAAGTCATTCCCAAAAGCATCTCTACCACTTATATTGAATAATTGTCCAAATCCAGCTGTAATACCATTATTTCCAATTCGGATTTGGGCATCATAAGCTGTGTTCGCGTGAAACCAAAAGCATTTAAGAATCTCTTTTACAAATTCCGTGGTCATCCCGGACTTTATCGATTTTTCGTAATAAGGATATAAATACTGGTCTAATCTTCCAAACGATACTCCCGGACCAGGATAATTTTCATCTGTCATCACTAACATATGTGTAATCCATAATGATTGAACAGCTTGATAAAAATCTTGTGCACCATTCCAAGGAACTATTTCAAGATTTTTTGCCATTATTAGTAACTCATTCTTTCTCTTTTCATCTTTGGTCTGGAGAGCTATAGTTATACATTTCTCTTTATATTTCTCAGCAAGTTCCGCAGGCATCTTAGAAGCAATCATCATTGCTTTTAACTGCTCACCTGTTGGTGAATTTTGTTCTTTTGTTGTTAAAGAATTAAATTTGTTTTGAAGATTTTCATATATGTTCTTGAATCCAGATTCAAGAATTACTTGATAATTAGGAATTAAGTGTCCACATGTCGATCCAGTATTTCCGAATCCATAGTTATAATACTCGACGACTTTTTTTCTGGCTCCAGATTTCCCATACACTAATTTATTACGTTTTTTTGCTTGTATTTTATTTAGACAATGAGAAGATATCACATTGAATCTGGCTCCACATAAAAGATCATTAGGAATGATTTCTTGAGGAGTATGATTTACAATTGCTTCCTTAATAAATGTAGCACGTCTTTCTTTTAAAGATAATTTCCAAAATTCTTTTGACAAAGGAAGCGTTTTTGCGTTTTGCAACGTAGAAGAAGTACATGTTTGATAAAAAGCAATCGTTTCAGGAGCGATATAATATGTTGTTTCATCAAATAAAAAATCCCAAGATTTGCCAGAAGTAAAGCAATTATATTCATTATTCCATTCTCGATTGATGCCTAGAAAAAAGTAATCACGTAGCCATTTAATTCTATTAGATAAGTTTTTCGGTTCCTTTATTGTATTAAAAGTTTCCATATATCCTCCTTATACTCACTATTGTAATCACATACGAAAATTATAACAAAAAAACACTTGAGTTACAAGCAATGCTTCTAAAGCAAAAAACATTTATAAATTTAACATAAATATGTGAAAATAGAGGAATATAACAGATTTTTTGTTCCTCAATCCTCGCTTTATCTCATATAGGATATTCAAGATAGTTATATATTTGATAACTTATTCTTTATTTAGTTTTCTTTAATGCTTGTATATTGTATAATTGTATGTAAATAGAATATGTTTTTACAGGGGGCAGTTATGGACATCTTTCAAAAGTGCTTTGAATATGTAGAAGTTGAAGAAATAAAAGCTGAAGGGTTATACCCTTATTTTCATATGTTAGAATCTAAACAAGATACAGAAGTAATTATGGAAGGCAAAAGAAAAATAATGATTGGCTCTAATAACTATCTTGGTTTAACTGGAGATAAAAGAGTTATTCAAGCTGGAATTGATGCTTTAAGTAAATTCGGGAGTGGAGTTTCTGGATCTCGTTTTTTAAACGGTACATTGAACTTACATCTTGAATTAGAAAAAGAGTTATCAAAGTTTTTACATAAAGAAGCTTGTATGACTTTTTCTACTGGATTTCAAAGTAATCTTGGTATTATTTCAGCAATTGCTACCCGCGAAGATATAATTTTTAGTGATCGTGAAAATCACGCAAGTATATATGATGGAATTAAATTAAGTTATGCCAAATGCGTTAGATATAAACATAGTGATATGATAGATTTAGAAAACAAATTGAAGAAAACTGATCCGAAAAAAGGTAGACTTATTATAACTGACGGAGTTTTCAGCATGAGTGGTGATATTGCAAATTTACCAGAAATAGTAAGACTTGCAAAATTATATAATGCTCGAGTTATGGTGGATGACGCTCATAGTTTTGGAGTACTTGGTAAAAACGGTAGAGGAACTGCAGCTTACTTTAATCTAGAAGATGATGTAGATATTATCATGGGTACTTTTTCTAAATCTCTTGCTAGTCTTGGCGGACATATGTCTGCTGACTATAAAGTAATAGAATTCGTAAAACATAAATCAAGACCGTATATATTTAGTGCAGCAATTACACCTTCAAATGCAGCAAGTGCATTAGAGGCACTAAGAATTATAAAAAGCGAACCAGAGAGAATAGAAAAACTTCATGATATCACAAGATATATGAGAACAACGCTGAAAGAAAAAGGACTAAATATTGAAGGAAACCAAATTATTCCAATAATTCCGATATATACATATTCAGTATTAAGAACTCTAGTTGCATGTAAAATGTTATTTGAACGAGGAGTATACGTTAATCCTGTTTTGCCACCTGCATCACCACAAGGAGAATGTTTGATAAGATTAAGTCTAATGTCTACTCACTCTAAAGCATTAATTGATGAAGCAACTGATATTATCGCAGATGTTTTAAATAAATTACCTAAATATGATGAAGATATTTTAGCATTATTGGCAAAAGAAAATGAATAACATTATTGTAATAACAGGAGCATCTAGTGGTATCGGATTAGCACTTGCTAAATTCTTTCAAGAAAAAGGTAACACAGTTATTGGAATTTCAAGAAGTTTCCCAAAAGAAGATTATTCATTTGATTACTTTTTATGTGATTTGTCATCTCCAAAAGAGATTTCAAAGACTACTACATTAATTAAAGAAAAATACAATAAAATTGATGTGCTGATTAATTCGGCAGGTAAAGGTATAAGCGGAGCTCTAGAACTAACTCCTCTTGCAGAAATCATAGATCTTTTCCAAGTTAATTTATTTGGATTAATGCAGTTTACTAATGAACTAATCACCTTATTAAGAGAATCAGAAAGAGGGAAAATCATTAATATTGGCTCTGTTGCAGGTGAAATAACTATTCCATTTCAAACAGCATACTCGATGACTAAATCTAGTATACAAAGGTATACAGAAGGATTACGTTTAGAACTTAAACCGTTTAATATTACTGCGTGTACTATTTTACCAGGAGACACTAAAACAGCTTTTACGAAAAATAGATTACAACCTAATATTTCCAATGAGGAGCTATATAAAGAACGCATCACAAGAAGTATTAATAAAATGGAAATTGATGAACAAAATGGAGCTTCACCTGATTTAGTTGTAAAAGTTGTAAATAAATTAGTGAAAAGAAAACACTTGCCTGTACAAGTTACAATAGGATTCAAATATAAATTATTTGTATTTTTAAATAGAATTATGCCAAAGCGAGTTGTTTCATATGTAGTGTATAAGCTTTATGGTGAGTAATTAGAAAATTATAAAAAAATAAGCAAAATCATTAAACAATGATTTTGCTTTTTCTATCTTCGTATATTACTTATCTTTGTTCTAAGTTACTCAAATCCCTTAGATACATCCATATTATTTAATAATTTAAAAATGTAAAGTTCCCTTTCAGTCCAGGGATATTCATTATTGGTTCTTAATTTATATTCGTTTAACTTGATAGCTTTATCGAGTGTAACCCATTCAGGAACAAAACCAAGTATTTGCTCATATTTACTTAGTTTTAAATCATATATTGTATCTTTAACTTCACAATAATAGTAGTAACTTCGCATTTGAAAACACTGCTTATTATTATAAATGTCAGCATAAATTTGTTCTGTGTAACCTAAACACTTCCCAATATTTAATAATTCCATACCAACCTCTTCTAGTACCTCTCTTTTGAGCGCAGATTGTTTAGTTTCACCATTTTCAACACCACCACCAGGGAATTTATATTCCTCAGAATTTAATGAATGAACAAGTAATATTTTGTCTTCTCTAAAAATAATTGCCCGAACAGCAACTCTATTTATTGTCGACTCATAAATATATCCTTTTTGTCTGTTGTCAAATGTCTTTAGTAAATTCATGATGGCCCCCTTATCAATTATAATTAATATTATACCACACAGAATTTCATTGCAGTTTTTGAAATGAAAAATATTTTTCATTTAAGTATTGTGTTATACACACTACTGTGTTACGATGGATACAGGAGGTTGATAGAATGAATGCGCAATTTAAAAGAGGAATTGTTGAGTTATGTGTTTTATCTGAACTAGTTCAAGAAGATATGTATGGCTATTATATAATTAATAATATTTCTGAACATATAGATGTTAATGAAAATACTATTTATCCGATATTAAGAAGATTAACTAAAGAGGACTACTTCACAACATACATAAAAGAATCAAATATTGGTGCTCCTAGAAAGTACTACAAAATTACAGAAAAAGGCTTTAAACACTATTTATCGTTACGTGATTCTTGGGATCAATTTATCGGCGGGGTTTATGAAATTCTAAATAAAGGAGGAAAAAAGAATGAAGCAATTTTTGAAAGATTTGAAAAAAGAATTAACAAAACTAAAGTTTAGTGAGAATGAGATTAAGGAAATACTAGCAGATCATGAAGAGATGATTCAAGTAGCAATAGACGAGGGATTATTAGAAACTGAATTGGAACAAAAATTTGGGGTCCCAAAGAAAGTTGCACAAGAATTATCTGATGATTCAAAAAAAACAGGAGAAGAAGGTAATCCATCTAATAACACAAGCATTGAAGGGTACACATTCTTTAATAGTTTTCCAGTTACTGATGAAGTTATTGATGTAAATATTTCTGTTATTGACGAAGATGTCGAATATGTTTCAGCAGAAACATCTTCAATTGAAGTTTTCTACCAAGGTATTGACGATATTGAAAAATATGACATTTCATTAAAAGCCGGAATCTTCAAGATAAGATGTGAAAAAAGAGGAATTAGCTTTTTCATGAAAAGAAGATCTCCAAAATTCATAGTCAAATTTCCAATGGGAATGAAAAATAAACTCTTTAATTATAAGACAGTTTCAGGAGATGCAATCATTTATGGTGTAAGCACTGATGAATTCACAGTAAAAACAACGAGCGGCGATATGAAAATTGAAAAATTAGACTCAAAAGAGTTTAAACTTAGCTCAGTTAGTGGTGACATAACAATATCTAATTTAAAGGCAATAGGTTTCAAGGTTTCTTTAGTTAGTGGTGACATGAATATGATTAATTCAACAATAGAAAACGATATGGATGTTAATACTGTAAGTGGAGATGCTAAAATTAAGGATACAAGTGCAACAAACACAAGCATTAAGACTGTTAGTGGTGATTTAAATGCAGAAGAGTTTTATCCGAAAACAGTTTCTTTAAAATCTGTTAGTGGTGATATCAATATTAAAAACAAACTAAAAGATAAAGAAATTAAGATTTTGCATAAGAAAACACTAAGTGGAAATATATCTATTAATTAATAATTAAATAGTTTTGTATTAATTATTGAAGGCATTAGACAATTTATCATACTGTTTAAGAAAACTCCTTCTTCAAGCAGGCTAAGTGGGAGATGAATTAAACAAGTTTTTGGTTTAAAAATTAAATATTTCTTTCAATATAATCGTCTTTAAATAGCCATTAGAATATAGTATAGTTAAATTGAGAATTTAGTTAAGTGGTGGGAGTGTTCACCATCATATTAATCACTTATGACTCGCATTTATTTGCGAGTCATTTTTCTTGTGATTATGATATAATAAAGTAATAATGAATCAATTCAAATGCTGGTTTTCTAATGCCTAAGCATACAAAATTGGCTGAAGAACGATTTTAATTTAGTAAGAAGGGAAATATTATGAGAATACTTATAAAAAATGCAAAGGCTATTATAACAATGAATGATAATAATGATGTATTTTACAATCAAAATATCTTGATTGAAGATAATATGATCACCTACATTGGAAAAGATTCATTTAAAGCAGATAAAGAAATTGATGCATCGACAATGTATGTG
>CBDUWI010000075.1:0-6340 GCA_965370885.1 uncultured bacterium
TTTTACTTTTATAGCTTGGATAATTGTGTGTTCCATTAAAAAAATTAGAAAATGCGTTTTTTAGATTCAACCATGCACTTGTGAGTGCTTGTGAATCTACTTCCTTTAAATATGGGTATATCGTTTTATAATACGCAGGGGGTAAATATTTATGTGATTTTAGTAATTCGGGATAATCTTTATATAGTTCATAAATCGCTTCTTATTCATTTAAAAGAAGATTGTTTATTTGACGTGAACAGCCAAATGTTTTATTGATTAGAATTTCTTGTTCATCATTTGGATATACTCTATATTTGTATCCTTTTCTCTTCATCACATATCACCTGCCTTTTCCCTTATTTTCCTTGTGTTTCAATATACTTCTTGATTGTTTCTGTTGATGCTCCACCAGATGTTAATAAACAAAAACTCTTTGTCCAAAATGCTGACTTCCACAATTTCTCTTTAACATAAGGATAGATCTTTTTTATCATTCTTGACGTTGAACTCTTATATACATTGATAAACTTAGATAATTCTGTGTTTGGATGAGCTCGTAGTAATATATGAATATGATCTTCATCATGATTAAATTCTTCTAAGTATATATTATAGTTCTTGCCTATAGAAACGAAACGTTCTTTCGCATAATCACATATTACATCATCAATTACTTTTCGTCGATATTTAACGACTAAAATAAGATGATAATACAGTTTGAACACTGAATGATTATTATTGTCTAATTGCACATTATCACAGCCTTTATCAAAGTTAATACCTATATACTATTTATATCATATTTTGCGTATTATTTCAAAGAATTATTATTGAAAAATATTTAAAAAAAGTAAACCAACTAACTCTGGTTCACTTTTAAATTTTGGTTTAATTCATCCCCCACTTAACTTGTTTGAAGAGGGGGTTTTCTTAAACATATTTGATAAAAAAAAGAGAGTTATTAAAACTCTCTTTAATTTAAAATTAATTCAATTAAATTTTATAGCCAGTACCATCCGATGTAGTAATCACCAATGTGTAATACAATATAAACATCAGACCAAGTGTCCCAGTTAGCTTCCCAAAGTTCTGCGAATGCAACAGGAGCACCTTTGTCAGTAGCGTATTCTGCAACAGTTGTAAATCCAGTTGCTAAATCAATTAAGTAATCATTTGCCATAACATCTTCATCAGTCATAGGACCAACAACAGTTATCAAACGAGACGCATATCCTGAATCTTGTCCAATAGCAGTTAAAGCATCTGTGTATAATGAATGTTGTTCTACTAATTCGAATCCACCATCAAGTTCAGAAACTACGAATAAAATATTATTACCGTCAGCTGTAACAACGATATAAGCATAAGCTTCGTCGTATCCTTCCGCAATAGCAAGTTCAGGAACAGTCATTCCTAAGATATATTGAGCTAAGTCAGCACCGTCAGTTGAACTAGCAACAGTTGAACCTGCCATATCAACATATGCGTTGATTAAACCATCTAAACTTGTAAATACTGTTTGTTCAATACCATCTTGAATGTATTTTTTCATGTTCATAGCAGCAACTAATGCATTGAAAGACCATTCTTCGTTTACAGTAACACCATCAAGACCTCTATAAATTACAGGAATGTTAACACTATGAGTATCAATACCCCAGTTTAATGTAAATCCTGATAAGTTGTTATCATTGAATACATCTAAGAATGAAGGTGCATCCATTAACGAACCACTAATTCCACCAATACCTAAATCGGTATTTGCAACCATCATGAAGTTATAATAGTTATCAGGGAATGCAACATCATTAACAACGATATCAATAATTACAAAGTTAACGTCATCTACTAATAGAGATTCATATTGTTGTTCAATTTGAGCAACCATATTTTGTGCACCAGTGTTACCACTTGAAGCATAAGTTAATACAAACTCAATTACAGTATAATTTGTAGAAGTACCAGCTGTATAGAAACCATCAGCGATACCTTTAGCTACAGCAGATTTAAAGTAAGCTACAGCAGCATCTGGAACATATGCATAAGTTCCTCCACCGAAGTCTGTAACAGTTGCAGCACCATCAACAGTACCACGTACTGAGATTCCACCTTCTGCATCTAAGAAATAAGTACTAGCAAAATATGTAAATGCTGGTAAATATGTTTTAACTACGTTTACAGCAGCTTCATATCTATCAAATCCATAGTATAATGCTTTTCTCATTTCTAAGTATTGTAAGATTGGTTCAGGTACAAAGTCTTCTGCTAATCCAAATTCTGGATATTGAGCGATATAAGCATCTCTTGCAGCTTCTGTACCGAATGAATTAATCATTAATCTCCATGTTGTAGCGTCAGGAGAAACTTTTACTCGAGGATCAGAAACATAATCATCGATTTGAGCAGATGGAATAGAAGAACTTTCTAATCTACCAGCTAAGAATTCTGCGAATCTTTGCTCATCATCTGCAATGAATCTAAATTGTTGACCTGTAAAATGATACATATCCGCCATTGGATAAAGGTCATTTTTATAGAAGTATAAGAATTGTCCACTTGTCCAAGTATCAAATACATAAATTCCACTTGAAGCAACAGTTTCAGGACTTTGACCATAATTAGCTTCACCTAAGTCTTCAAATAATTGTTGATTAATTGGAGTCCAAGATCCAGCTAACATGTATTTAATGTCAAACATAGTTTTGTCAGTAGTGAATTCTAATTGAATATTACCATCAATATTTTTCATACCAACATCTTCCCATGCAGCATTACCGCTTATATAATCAGCAGCATTTTTGATACCACTAGTAATGAAATCTCCACCACCAGAAACAGCTCTAAACCAGGCATTATCCATAGCATATTGCCAAGTCCATAAGTAATCTTCAGCATCTAAAACTTCATGTCCAGCTTCAAAACCTGATACGTCAGTATCTGGATGGTATGCCCATACAAGATCGTTTCTTACAGGAACTTCCCATATTGTAGCATAAATTTTTCCGTTAATTTCTTCAGGATTAACAGGAATTGGTTCTTCAGAAGCTAAAGTTGGATTAATTTCATAACCCGTTTTTGAAGCATCAAAATAGAATGTATATAATCCACCAGTAAATAATTGGATGAAATCTGAAGAGTTTGCATCATCAGCAGTCCAAGGATTCAATGAAGTAGGATCAGTAACAAATGATGAACGCCAAGTATATTCTCCAACTTCACCATATGTGTCACCATACATTAATACGTTTGAATCATCTTCAGTAAATTGTGAGAATGCAGTACCGAATCCCATAACACCATTAAAATCATCTGAGAATAATTGAACACGTTCAGCATACATTACACGAATTGCAGAAGTATATAGTGGAACTCCACCATAAACATTTTCTAGTAAGTAATTTTCTGCAGCAGCAAATAATCTACCTTTATTTTCAGTATCTAATTTACCTAAATCGATACCACTTAAATAGTTAGCGATTACTTGATCAGGGATAGTAACTGTTACGTCAACTACAAATTCCCCAATGTTGTCTTCACCATCAATAACTTCAAAAGTAACTTGATATACACCAGGTTCAGTAAATTCACCTGGTGAAGTCATAACTATTCCACTAGTTAAGTCACCTTCTTGAATATCAAATGCATTAAGTTTATAATCTAAAACTTCATAAATACTCATAGCATATGTATCCATACCATAAATGATTGGTAAATCAAATACGGCTAATTGAGCCAATAAATCAGCAATTTGAGCAAGCAATTCTGCATTACCTTCTGCTACTTCAGCAGTTAATAAGGCAATTGCGTCGTTCAATAACAATGAAGTCGCATCTAAATTTTCTTGAAGAGCAACTAAATCAACACCTAAATCATCATTAGCAGTTTTAGCAGCTTCTAATTCAGCTGTTAAATCATCTAATTCTGTTTGTAACGCGTCGTTTAATCCTTCTAAGTCTTCAACACTAACGTCAAATGCGTTTAACTGAGTTTGTAAATTGTTTACAGCATCAGTTAAATCCGTTACTGCTGTATCATCAGTACATGCACTTAGTGCAAACACTAATAAGAAAGCAATGAATAGAGATAAAACTTTTTTCATGAACATCTCTCCTTTATATTTTTTTACTACTAATATTATATCAACTTATTAACCAAAAATCAATCATTCATTATTTATTTATACAAAAGTTTCTAATTTATTTCTATTTGTAATATTAAATTCAAGAAAAAAATATGTTTTAATTTACACCGTTAATTATCCCTAGCAATACGGTAGTATTAAATATTTCCGTAATACTAATTTCAAAATCAGGGGTAATTCCAAACTCAACATCATGATATATATAAGGATCCTCAACAGTTCCTAACCCTGTTCGGTATGCACTAATGTTATTACTACTCATTGTAAATGCAGTCCCATTTGGCAATAAGATTGGTGTAATTGAACAAGCTCCACCACCGGTAGTCAAACCGATAATATCACCTAAATCATTGTTTCTAAATATATTAGCTAAAGAGTTAGCTGCACTAAATGAAGTAGGTGTAGTTAGTAAACTCCAATTTAAATGTGAATAATCTGGTACTCCGACAATATCAACATAAGATGTCCAAGCACCATTTGTGTCACCATCAATACCACTAACCGCAAATGGACTATCTGTAATAAATCCAATTACTCTATATAATGCCCCTACGTTTCCACCAGTGTTCCAAGATAAATCCAAAATAATTTCAGTGAAATTCGGATTTTCTTCTTCTATTTCTTGTAACATGAATTCCATATAAACTGCACTATCAGCAAAAATTAAGCTTTCTACTTCATTTATAACACCCCAGCTAGCAGTGTATAGTGACGGTAGATATGTAGCAATACCTACATGGAATAATGAATACTGTTCATCATAATGGACAACAATCATATAATCATAGACATTTTCGCCATCAATAATAGTTTTCTGATAATAACCATCTTGCTTCAATTCATCATTTGTAGCTTCTACTACTAACTCATAACCTAGATTAACTAATGAAGTTTTATAAATATCGACATAAGATGAATCAACACCTTTAACTAAAATATCGACAATTCTATTGTTTTCATCTGAGTTATTATAGTAGAAAAACTTATCTCCCTCAGAAATTGCCGGTAAAACATTCGAGACATCATTTAACATTAGCATGTCTTCAGCAATCAAAGCATCATGAGTAGCACTTTCATCAATGTCGCTTGTATAAAATCCATTTAAAGATAACATTACAACATCATCACTCAAGAACCAATAGTCAGGTCTAACAGTGACATTCCAGCTACCATCAAGAGCTTCTCCCCATTTATCGCCAATTGCTTCATCAGTATCAAGTAATCCATCATAATACCACGCGACAAATCTTGTACCATACACACTAAGCAAATTAGTTACAGGTCCAGTATAAGTGGAATTATTAAAGTAAGAATGGTATCCATATGAAGTATGAGGTTCATCGATTCCTTTTAGTAATAAATCTCTAACTGCAACTTCAAATTCTTCGGGATCAGTTACAAGTAAATCATCTTTCATTTCATATAATAAATCGTAATATGTTTCAACTTCCATTATATCTTTTAATCCATATAAGTTATCAAAATTAAATGCTAACATATCAAAAGTGTGAATTAATAAGTCTATCGGGATATCTTCATTATTCATTGAACTTTGATGAATAGTTCTAAAATCTTTACTTCCTGCATCTGGTAATGAATAAATACCATACAGACCATCATAATTGTAATAAACATTGTAATATGCACTTCCAGCAAATAATTGATTAGCAATATAGTAAGGAAGCATAACTTCATTTTCATACATTACTATATCCATATTATAATCATCTAAATCATAAACAACATCATCACCTTCTAAAGTAGATTCGTCAGGATGATCTTGAACATATTCAATATGTCGACCATAATTTGTTTCTGTTGAAGGAATATAAATCCAATAAAACGCTGGATCATTTGTTGTAATAGTATTTTCAGTCGCATCAACATTTAAGATTAAATCATAAGTATAGTCTTCATCTTCATCATAATATTGATAGAAAACTTCTAATGAATCAACGTCTGTTGTAAAAGTCATTGGAATACTAGGATCAATAAATCCTTGTAATAAACTAAAGAAATCATCTAATTTAATATAAGGAACATTTCCGTTTTCTTCATAGTATAATGTAACATCAGCATCAGCAACATCATATTCAGTTGTTAAGTTTTCAAATGGTAAAATTCTACTTTCAGCTATTATTACTTCATCAACATGATAAAGCGGAATTTCAAATGAACGATAATAACTTTCGTAGTTTAATGTAAATTTAACTTTCC
>CBDUWI010000076.1:0-6337 GCA_965370885.1 uncultured bacterium
GGCCATGGAGTATGATGATCTGTCCAAGATACATTTGACGTAAACTTATTTAAAATACCATCTTTCATTAAGTATTCAGTCTCACTAGCAATAGCAAAAGCAACTACTCTTTCTCTAGTATTAGTAGTATATCCTACTTTTAGAATACGTCCTAAATCAGCCCCCATTTTATAACTGAAACCTGCGCCACGCTTCTTCAGAAGACCTGCATGTTCGCCTCCATGTCTAGCCTGATCTACATAATGATAAAATAAATAATCACCATCATACATATCAGGGGGACCTAGAAATCTATCCCCAGCCTTTGTTCCTTTAATCTCCTTAGATTTTAATATAGGAGAGTAATTTAGATAATAATAGAAAGAGCCAGGAATCCACTCACCATCATATTTTCTAATTAATCCTTCTCTACATCGCCTAGTTTCTTCTTTCCAGAATTGAAAATAATCTGAATTAGGACTAGAATTAGGAGCTAAAAAATTATAAGTATTATGTTTTTGGAAGTGAATAGCAGGTTGACGAAAGTAATCCATATCTTCCAATATATGTGGATTAGTAATATCAACAATTACTTTCCCCTCTTCATCATGTGGAGAATCTTTAACTTTCTTTCTATTAGGATTGGTTAGATTATTAATAAATAAAACAGAGCCTAGAATTTCTTCTAACTCTGCTATTATTCCTTTATCTAAATTATTAATAAATTCAGGAGTTAATTCAGTTTGTATCTTATTAAATCTTGTCATGTATTTTAGTTAACTTGAAATCCTTAATAGTATCATCTATAGATATATAAAAAGTAATTCCCATTGTTGTAAAAGTTTTAACTCCATAATCTGTATCACCATTATTTTTAGATACACCAGAAGTTCTATAATTAGAATAATTAGTTGCTAATTTATTTATTTTTCTAAATATTTTAGGAGTTGCCCATAATCTAAACCAGCGATTTCCTGTACTAGAATAAATATTTAACGCCTCATCTATTATATCATTTACTATATTCTTCCTTTTAAATACCATCTTTATATTTTTATTTACAGTCCGTCTTCGAACACTGACTTTTGTTGCTGCCCACGAACTGCAGATTCTTTATGTAACTTCTTTTTAACCATCTCCTCTAGTTTATCTAAATTAGTAAGAATGCCAGATGATCTTTCTATAACTGCAGCTAGTTGAGCTATATTATAAACCGGTTTACCATTTTTGTCTAACACAAGTAAATCTACCTCACGATAAAATTGTCTAATCTTATCAACCCCAATTTTTGCATCTTTAAGGAATAATAATGCTAATACTTTCTCGTCTCTTTCACGAAAAAAGGTTCTGGCATCCTTAACTAATTTATCTTCCTTCCAAGCTCCAGGGAAAGACAAGTTCTTCTTCACTATTACACTCCTCTCTTCTTCATCTAAGACATCTGAATAATCAGACCTAAAATCTTCCATAAAAAAGATATATCCAAGTTCATCAAGTGCTCTTGCCTTATTTTTACTTTTATCTCTATCCCAAAGCTTTTTGAAAGGTTTTAAAATATAAGCTTCTTCTGAAATCTCTAATCTATAATTTACTAAATTAAATAGTTTCATTTTTAATCTTTATCCTCTTCTTAATACGTTCCCTCATCCACTCAGGACTATGAAATACACCCCAATAAATAATTCTTACTGAAGGAAAATATAATGTATTTCTATCACATTTTGTTTTCATAACATGAGTTAAAAATTCAAAAGGAATATTAATTACATCTAATACTTCCTGAAAAGTTAAATCATGCTCCTTTGCATATAATTTTACTAGATTTCTTAAATCATTATTCATATTCTTCTACGGTGTTAGGTGCAAAGATATCATTCTCTTCTCTAATCTCCTTTATACATTTCTCACATAAAGGAATTAATTCCCCTAAAGGACCCTTTATATATCTGGATGCTTTAGTTCTTCTATCATATATCTCACACCTAACACAATATTTACCATTCATTTTAATACGCTAAAGTTGTTAATAAATTCTTTCTTAATTCTTTGGGGTACATATTTTGTCTTCGTCTAGCCAATGAACCACATTCCTGACAGGTTAGCGTTTCAAATTTAGACACTGAAGTATAATAAAATCCTGATGATTTCATCTCAACACTACCACACTTCGGACATACTGGATTCTCATTTTCAGTATATAAGCCCACATTTGGATGTCTATTTATAAAAGATCGTAACTTCAAATATACTGCTTCAAGTAATTCAACATCATATCTATTATATTTCTCCATATACATTAAGGCTGTTTCCTTGCCATCAATACAATCTTTCCATAACTGTAAATCAGTATGCATTTTAGGATTAAACCCAAAAACTTTTGCTAAACCATTTAAGGAATTATGTGTAAAACCAAATTGTTTTTTGGCTACATTATTAGTGTCTATAGTACGATAAGATCGTGTGGGCTTCATATTATGTACAATAAAACGTGTATTCATATTGGGAATATCAAAGCGGTCTCCATTATGTGTAATAACTATGTCCGCTTCATCTAATAATACCCACAATGATTTTACAATACGTTTATCATTTTCAGCAAGTGCTTCCCTACTCTTTAACCTATCAGATAAAGTTGTAGTACTATCCAGCCATTTTGCAGACCATGACAGCATAAACCATTCTGATAAAACGTGCTCAGCAGTAATATTTGCCCTCCACACTTGTTTCTGAAACACTGCCGCCTTTAAAGGAGAGGTTTCTATATCAAATAATAATATACGTGGTAATCTACCGTAACACTGTGTCTGTAATATTATTTTAGCTTTTTTCCTGGCATCTTGAACAATTTCAGGAGTTGTATTCCACATAACAGACAGTTTCTTGCTGCCCATTCTAATTGCATATGGTTTTGATAAAAATTTCTCTGTTATATTATTCATCAATTATTTAGTTTTATTATTATACTGTGTTTAGTTCATCTTCTGAAACAAACAGAAAGGTAAGTACATTAGTTTTAGGAAGTATGTATTTAGCAACTAATGAATTTTGCTTTACAAGTCCCATCTTACGTAATCCCTGAATTAAATTATATATACCTGATACCTTAATGTTTAATTCTTCTGCCATCTCTTCTTTTGTACTATAGTGAAAAATATTTATATTTCTGTCCTTAGGAGGCAACTGTCTGTACTTATGATTATAAAACATAAGTAAAGCATAAAGTTGTAATTCCTTAGGCCTTAATTTACTAAATGGAGGAATATGACTAAATATAGCTAAAAGCTTTTGAAAATAGTTATATTCATCTACTACTATCTTTAATTTCATCTCGTCCTTACTTTTTTTAATTTATTCTTACTCAACTTCCAAAATAATTCCAATTGCCGTTCAGTTAAATTGATTAATAATTCACCATCTATTAAAACTGAATCACAAATATCTACAAAATAAGAGAGACTTTTAATTATAATCTTTCTCTTACAACGACCAAACTCGTCATATATAATATCATTGTGTTCTAATTCATCTTGGATTACTTTTCTTAGTGGAGTATAATTTGGATAATAATGTTGAATTCTCATAATCTATGCTTTTTTAAATCCTGTAAAACCCTTTACAGTAGAATCATCATTACTAATAGTTTGTAGGGAATCATTCACTAACACCCCAAATCTCCATAGTCTCTTACGTACTACAACATTTGCAATATTATTAGTTTTATCTACCCATATTTGAGCAGTATCAATCCTACGTCTTGTTAAACCTTTACTAGATTCAAAAGAATCTACTAAATTACTTTGTTCTTTTAATACTTCTTCTATTCTTTCGTTCATGTACTGTACCTTTAAAAGTTGCACCTTTTTGTTTAGTTCCTTTACCTCCTAAGTTATTCCATAAGAAATTGGTCATTTTAGATAAATGAAATAATGTGCCCTTCTTATATTCTTTCAGAAGTTTCTTTAATTCCCTTCTAATAGATTTAAATAATTCTTTATCCATCTTATGTGGACGTATACCTTTATATACAAGTACAACTTCTTTTATACTTATCTTCTTACGTATACCACCATGAGATACAATAAATCCTTTTTCTAAAACTTCACCTAATTTCATTATGCTTTAATTTTTGAAGTAGGTTTTGCTTTCTTACTATCAAAATTAGTCTTTGTAATAGCCATACCTATAGACAACCTATGCACAATTGCATAATTTCCTTCTTCCCATTCAAAACCATATACTGTTTTAAACTCCAGAATAATATCACCTTTCTTTAAATCAGTAACATCTTCTGCTGTACTTACTACTTCAGCATGGTCTACATTAGAAGAACTATTCTTATCAGAACCAGTTAAAATAATATTACTTTCCTTCTTATATACTTTAATAAGTACATTTCCATTATTCATTTTAATCTTTGAAACATCTTTTATCCTATGCATAATATTTTATTTTAAATCGACAATACAAAGATAATACTAAATTTTTACATTACCAAATAAAACAACAACTATTTTCAAAAAAAATAACCACACTCGAATGAATGTGGTTATAATCTACTAAAGTATTGGGAGGAAGGAAAATATTTATTTTTAACCTAAGTCTTGAAACTCTTCTCTTTCTTATATAGAAAAACCCTACGAACTCGCATCGTTTTTATAGTTTAGTGTCATATTGGACTTTAGTTTACGATTCTCTTACTCACTTTGTTCATTTCTACCCAATTTAAAGACTTACTTTTGTCTACCACTTTTTCTTACGTCTAGCGTAGTGGCCGTGAGAATTGATATCTGACCTAAAGAAGATTTTAATCCTCCTCGAACGACCTGCTCTATCTCGTTACAGCGTTATTATACAGGTGATTCTAACCTACTAACTAGGTTACTTATAATTATTCTATAATCCTAATGTATGTATTCTATATGATACATGACATCTTAACACACCAGCAGCAGTACCAGGTTGCGTTAAAGCAGTTCCTTTAAGACTAATAGCCATATTTGCTACTAGTACCTGATCAGTTGCTGATAAAGCATTTACTTGAACCATTTTATCACTAGCTGCTTCTAAAAGGTCAGCACCAGCAATGGCTGCAGTAAATGCAGTTGCTGTACTGCCATTTTGAATTACATTATCATCAGCACCGCCTGTATAAGCAGCGGTATCATAATCGTATATTAATACAGCAGATATAAATTCTAGTGCATAACCAGCACCAGGAGCAGCAACTAAAGCTGCACCTGCAGCATGTCCTACATCACCAGCAGCAGTACCAACTATTTCAGTAGCAGTTAATGTAGCTTCGGTAATATATACTGGAGATACATTTGTACTGGCACTAAGATTTGCTTGTGTTATAATCTCACCTATCTTATCTTGAATCTTGTCTATATGAATACCTCTTGCTGTATAAGCATCATCCATATCAACATGTTCATCTAAAAAAGTTTTGAGGTTTAATGTTTCTAAACTTGAAATTTCAGCCATAATTTTTAATTTCTTTAATATATATATATTTTAATTTTGTACAAAGATAATAAATGTATTTTACACTACCAAATTATTTGCTAAAAAAAATCTATCAGTTTCTGGTAAACTAATATTTTAATACTATAGCTAAATCAGAAACTAACTTAATATTTTTAGTACGATGCTCAACTTCAAACTCTATAAGATATGGAGTAACTAATTTATTTCCTTTAAATAAGGGATGAGGTACTACATATATTCTATCTTCTTTTGTAGACCCCATTTGTCTTAATATTTTATCCATACACTTTTTAAGGTCTCCTGGAGTTATTTGTAGTCTACTATCTAATCTAAAGTTATCTCTTTCCATAGTTTATTATTTACGTCTTGAACTAGTACTTCTAGTTCTATTGTTTGTATTACTTGACCCAGACTTATTAGTTGTTTGTACAGGTCGTCTTGTAGTTGTAGTAGTTTGTCTATTAGTTGTACTTGGCCTACGTTGCTGTATTACACGAGTATTACTTGGTTTCAAAATTATAGGTATACGATAGTATGATCTATAATAAGGCCTATAATAATAATTACTCCAATAATTTGTATAAGGATTCCAATATTGATAATTATAAGGTACATAATACCTATTATATATACTATCATAATACAAAGGAGTAGTTGCCTTATACTGAATACTACAAGATGTAAATAAACCTAATATTAATACTATAATTAAATACTTTAATTTTTGCATAATTCTATTTTTCCTGTTTTATAATAATATCCAATTTCATCTTCAAAATATTCTATACCCTGTATAGGTATATATTTTGCATTTTTACCACTATATCCATTCCATTGAAATTTTAAAATGGGTTTATTATTTGGTTTATAT
>CBDUWI010000077.1:0-6336 GCA_965370885.1 uncultured bacterium
AAATAACACCGCAGTGTTCACAATATAACTCTATCCCTTTTGAATTCATTGTATGTTCTTTTTTACAATGAGGGCACATATAAAGAGGCTTATGAAGATTTTCGGCTCTGAAATCCTCTTTTATTTCGATATTGTTTTCAAGCTGATAGGCATAATCATTATAAATGAATGCTTTTTTAATTAAAGAATTTATTTCATCAACACTCATATTTTTAATCTGTTCTCTTGTTAATATTTGAGTCATATTTGATGTTGATTTCACTTTTCTTTTCTTTAAATTCCAAACTGGTTGTCTTAAATGATGACCATGTGAGATAAGAGTTACCACAGGGAACTCAGTTAACTTAATTAACTTACCAAGACTTTTGGGTAATGGCGACGTTGTCCCAACTAATGAATACCTCGCTTCGGGGTAGATTTGACAAATCGTTTTATTCACACCAACACTATGCGCAATTTTTTTTACCATTGAATAATCATTTACGAATTTTCTTTTCGCAAAGCATCCGACATTCTTCATAATTTCCTCGCGATTAATAAACCCATCTACTGCGACAATATATGTTGCTCTTTTAGGGAAAATAGCTTTAGTAGCTACTTTAAAATCCAAAAAGCTATTATGACTACAAAGCATAATAAAAGGCTCTTTAAGACCTTTCATATTATGTTTTTTTATTTTTGAGTGGACAGCAAAGGTTTCGGGAAAACTAAGAAACCATGCTAGTATCTCCAAATACCATTTAGGTTTTTTAGGTAAAGTTCTTAGATCAAATTTAGGCATTTCATTTAGTTCATCAATATTTATATAAACTATATCTGTGATTTTCATCATTTTACCCTCTTTGTTTTTATTTTTACTTCATTATATCATATCGATTTACTACAAAAAAGAAATCATTAAATGAGATTAACTTTTAAAATGGTGTGAGTCTTATATTAAAATTCAAAAATCATTCCTGTTAGATATTTAAGTATCACAACTAAAATTCCGAAAATAATACAGAATACTCTAGCTCCTGTTCTGCCATAAAGTGTTTCTAAATCATAGAACTTAAGACGAAAACTGAAAGTAAGCCATAACAAATACATTCCTGTTCCTAATATTCCCGCTAAAATAAAGTACCCACCAATAACATAATATATATAATCAATCCACATAGTACCACCTCGTATAATATAGTTGGTCTCTTTACATATTATAAACCAAAAGATGCTTTTAAACATCTTTCTTATTATTTTCTATGCATATTATAACATGTATATAATAAGTTTATACATAGATTATATAGTAAATATTCGAGAAAATCAAACATGGAAAAGCAGGATTCAAAATTAGAATCCTGCTTTATTATATTTATACTTCTTCTTCGAGTGCCAACTGTAATTATAAGTAGTAACCTAACTAATAATAATAATATATCACTACTAATTAACTGGTCTTACTCTTATTACCACTCTTTCAACAAGCTCAACATCGATAGTAACTACACCATCTTCGCTAATTGCACCCGTGATGTCTTGAATAAAGTTATCTACACCTCTGAAGTAAATAGATCCATCGTAATCAACGATTAAATCGTTAACCCCATTAATTTGTAGTCCTTCTGTTAAATCAATAACATCAAAGTAATAATAATCGTCTGTTGATAGTGTTTCATTGAAAGTAAAATTAATAATAGCTGTTTCATCATCATTAATAGCGATATATCCACCACTAAATTTAGTGATTTCAGTGACAGCTGAGATGTTTGTATACCTTACATTATATCTAAGTGTATCTTCATTGTAAGACATAATGTAATTATCTGTTCCTTGACTCCAAGATTGAGATTCAATTAAGTATAAATTTTCATCTAATATAACGATGTTATTTAGATTATATATAAATTCATAAACATTTAATCTTTGAGTTCTGTATTCAGGATTAGTCATTAATACTGTTATAGCAAAATTATTATCAGTAGGCATTACATCACCTTTTTCAAAGAATACAGGAATAGAACTTCGCCACCAGTCTTCCATTGTTACTTGATATTCATTTCCTAAGTCATCTGCGATAACATAGTTTTCTGTATATACAATACAACCCTCATCAATATTACAAACCATATCATCAATAGTAGTAAATAATGTAGTACTAGCTAATCTAACTTGATAAACCAATTCATCATTTTCTTCAAAAGTCATATAGCCCCATCCAAGGTGTTCATAATCAAATTCAGAATCTCCAATTACGAATTCAACTTGTCTATTACAAGTAGTATCTTCACATATTGCAGTTTCGGTTAATCCTTCTTTTCTGTAATCAATTGTTGTATCTTCTAATTTTACGGTAACTCTATAAGGCATTGTACATCCGTAGTTTATGTGTGGATAACTTTGGAACACGTATAGTTCATTATCGTCATTATCAGTTACAATATATTCTACTTCTTCACCGTAACAACCATTAATATCTGTACAAGCTTCACTAGTTAATGTTTCTTCTATAACAACTACTCTATCAGTTTCTACGAAAGTAATTGTTTCATATCTAGTTTCACCTTGTTCGTAATAGATAAAGTAATAAACATTATCATACGTTTCATAATATTCATAACATCCTGTTGAAGTTGTACATACAGTATCAAATTCAACAACCGTAGTATTTTCTGTCATATGATATTCAACATATAATGGGATGATTTCTCCCATAGCTACTTCTACGTAACCCCATGTTTCACTTAATAATTCACCGTTCATATCATAGAATAACACTTGAACTTCTTCATCACACGTTGCATAAGTACATTCAATACCTTCGATATCTTTTGTATACTCATACACTGCGTTATTTGTTTCATTAATAGTAATCGTATTTATTAACGTTTCTCCTTGTTCAATGATTACGGTTTGATACAACCAAAGTCCATATTGATTAATAGAATAATCAATTAAATCTATATAGTTTGTACAACCAAACTCATTATCACATACTAAATCAACATTAGAATATTGTTGTTCATAATAATACTCTGTATTTTCATCTATTGTATATGATTCAAGGTATCCAGGAACATCATCATTTTCAAATATTACTCTTGAAGAGTCAAATGAAGCTACCGTATTACTTTCTTCATCTAATATTTCAATCATAATATAATACCAACATCCATTTGGATCGGTACATTCAGGTCTCACCGAATCAAATTCACCAACAGTTTGAATTGTTAAATCCGCACTTATAATTGAGTTTTCACCATCAGTTAATTCTATTTCTACGTATCCAATGTCTCCATATAGATTTCCATCTTGATCAAAGTAATTCACATCAATATTGTTAATACAAGATCCATAACAAACCTCTATTTTTTCACCTAATTCAATATAACGTGACTCTAATGTTCCATCAGAATTAATATTATAAAGAACTGTTGTGTAATATCCTAATTCTTCTACATATGTTGAATTATTGTCATAGAAATACAATTCTCCATTAGGGAATGTTACTGGCATTAAATTTTCACTATCAGGAATTGTTTGTAATCCAAGTGTAGATGAGTAAACTTTGATGTTGCTAAAGCCATCCCAAGGATCACAAATTACATTATTATTTCGAGGATCTAAGATAATTTCACAATCTGTAAATCCAGCTTTTGTAGCATTAATGTATTCTTCAAGTAATATTTCGTTTGTAGTGCTATCAAATGACAATCTCATAACGAAATTTTCAGTTTTAGAGTAATCTTCTTCATCAACTCTCATTTCCATATAGTAAATACTTTCATCACTAGTTGCGAATCCATATGATGAAATCATATAATTATTAACTCGATAATAATCCCAATTATAGTATTCAGATATTATCTTATCAACGAATTTTTGAGCAATCATTGATAATGGATTATCGTTAACGATTGCAGAATATTCTGTAACAGTTATTTCCCTCATATCTGAGATAAACAAGTCAACTTCAAATTGTTCTTGAAATTGAATATTTCCATCTTCATCGAATAAAGGAACTTCTTGGATTTCCATTATTGGATTTCCATCTTTATCAAGAACTGGTACAGCAATCATTTCAAATACTGGTTCACCAAGTTCATCAAAGACAAAGTTTCCATCTTCATCTAAAAGTTGCTCTTTATAATAGTCCATTAAAGGTGTTTCTTCTAACACCGTTAAAATAGGTCCTTCAGTAAATATTACTGGATTCCCATCTTTATCAAGTAAAGGCACTTCGATTTCTTCAAATACTTCTTTACCTTCTGAGTCATAAACTGGTTTGTTGAACTCATCAAGTAAAGGAATATGTTGTACTTCAATCACAGGTTCATTCAATGTTACTTGTAATATAACATTCCTTGAATAATCTTCATGGTAGATATAAATGTTTTCAATTTGTTCTACTTCTTTTGTGGCAAACATTTTCCCTGATTCATTATGGATTATGTAAATACCACCAGCATATAGTGAATCCCATACTTTTTGCGTAAAATCAGCCGAATAATTATCATATCCTAAATTAACTTCAAAAACGACTATTGTATAAGCACCATAAACTTCTAAAGCTAATGGATTCGAAGTAATTTCAACTTCTTCACCATTTTCAGTAGTAAATCCTAATTCTTCAAAGAATCCTTCTTCTGTCAGTTTTACAATTACGTTACTTGCAGAATCTTCAAAATCATCTTCAGATACTAAGTTAATTAATTCGTATCCTTCAGAACCACTTAAATTTATACTTTCCTCAAATACATCTCTTGGAATAACTGCCAAACCTTTTGAGCCAGCTATATCAGCTACAAAATCGTTCATCAGTTCTACACTGTTCATGTATTCTACCCTTGTTTCATCAGAATTTATCGTTATCTTTTCTGAGATAATATCATTAATTGGTAAACATACACCTTCAACAACAATGTAATCTCCATGTCCATCACAATCAACCAAAATATTTGGATTGTAGTAGTCATCTAGATTGCCATCTTCTTTACACCCTGCTAATGTTAAAACTGCAGTAGATATTAATAAAAATGTTATTAACCTTTTCATAATTCTATTCTCCTTTTTTTTCTTTATTTTCTTTCTTATTTTTTATGATTATATTTTTTCATACCATATCACTATGATAATTTTGTACTATTTAAAATTTATTATTATGGTTGTTAATTATATTAAGAAATGAAATCAAGAATTTCTTCAACCGTAATACTAAATCCTATTCCTGCAACTGAAACCTTTGTAATACCTGCACATGTAGTATTTATTTTCGTAACATTTAGTCCTATTAATTCACCATTAATATTAAATAATGGTCCGCCACTACTTCCAGGATTAACAGCAGCATCGTGTTGAATCCGATTATCTTCAATCTTCGATATAATCCCTAATGTAACTGTATTTGAATATTCTATACTAACAGGAGCTCCAACTGATAATACAAATTCTCCAACTGTGTAATCAACTTGCTGAATTTCACAAATATCAATCAGTTCTAAAGAAGAAATTTTCAAAATCGCTAAATCTTTTTCTGCATCTTCCAAAACTAACGTAGCTGATATATATCTATTTTCCTCTGGAAGATAAACATCAATCGATTCGTTATATCTAACAACGTGTTCGTTTGTTAGTACATAGTAATCATTTCCTTCTTGTTTATACACAACTCCAGATCCGTGAGTATCATCTGTTTCTGAGAATGTAACTTTAATCGCGACTGTACAAGCTTTCACTTTCTCTGATACAGTTATTAAATGGTTTGTCATATCTTCAAAATCAAATTTTAATTCATCTAATAGTTCAGTTTTTATTTCTTATTTCAAAGCGTCTTCATCAACTTGACTACACCCAGTCATAAACAATACTAGGAAAACAATTAATATTTTTTTCATAAAAGCAAACCTTAATCATCCCTTTAAGTGACAATCCTTTCTTTAATTTAATAAATGTATTGAAATATAATGTATTCAAGTACCCAAAAAGGTCCTTCAACAAAGGACCTTATTCTACGTTTTTCTTATAGTAATACGAAATATTGCTTAAAAATAATATTTTCGACAATGAAGCAGTCCATCTAACATAGAATAATCCTTAGTCATGCGACTTTGCGCGTATACATTTCTACATACTTGCCTTTTTTACTTGTCTTCGTCTACATAATACATTATTTTAAATCAATAGTTGTGAATATGATGTGTTTTTTCTATTTTTTTACAAAAAGTTAAAATGGCATTAGATTTATCCAGCTATAATCCCAATCATTACGTGTGAACACTGCACCTACTTTTACATAAATCTAGGTGAACACTCCCGCCACTTAATTTAGGATAAAGTTTGAAGTGGGGGCTTCTTAGG
>CBDUWI010000078.1:0-6248 GCA_965370885.1 uncultured bacterium
TTTTTATCTTATAAATCTTAATCCAATCACTTAAACTTTCATTTAAAGGATTAAACCCTGTGCTAAGTTGTATGTTATATCTTTTTTTCTTTTTATGTAATGCCTTGTAACTTAAACTTAATTTGTTATCAGTTACTTTCAAGATCTTCAAATCTATAACATCACCAACACTGACATAGTCGTCAATACCACGTACAAAGCCATCGCTAAATTCGGAAATATGAACTAATCCAATATAATCATTATCCACTTTTACAAACGCACCATAAGGCTTTATAGCAGTAATCTCTCCTTTAATAATGCTCCCTTGCTTCATTATTAAACACCTCATTTATGATTACTCATAAATAGTATATCAAATAACATAAAAACTTAAAAGCAAATAAAAAGAAAATCAATAAAATGATTTTCTATGAAATTTTGATACAACAATAAAGACAAATTGAATTCTGCTTTATTTAATATTTTCAACACCGATAATACCGGGAACTTCCTCTAAAAGAATAGCTTCAATTCCATCTTTTAAAGTTGAATCCAAAGCACTACAGCCTACACAAGCTCCTAACATTTCAACATATACGATTCCATCCTCAAATCTTATATATTTAACATCTCCACCATCTCGTTGTAGATAAGGTCTTACTTTATGAAGAACTTCTTTAACTTGTTTTTCTATTGTAGCAGATTCCATAATATTCACCTCAAATTATTTTCGCAATTTAATTATACAATAAAGTTGCAAAAAGAGTAATTAAAACGCTAATAAAAATAAGGATTACACCTTATTTAGTCTTTTTAATACGAAATATGGTGCATTTGGAGTGCACGATTCAATTAAATAATCGGGAATAGTTTCATAATTTTTTGCAGTAAATCCCTTAAATCTTAACATTTCAGAACTGTAGTCCCCAACAATATATAAATATTTGTCCAAGTAATCTGCATATCTATCATTAAAAGCCTTTACTTCTAAAGCTTCGCGATAATCCTTAATTACATCAAAGTTTCCAAATTCAGTTTCTATCATTATTATTAATCTCCTCTAAATATTCTTTTCGATAATCTTTAACTTCCGTTTTTTTTACTATAATTAATATTGTAAACGCTATGAACACTATTATATAGAATAACACTGCTAAATAAAATACATATAATTCATTTACTTCAAATAAAAACCCACCAATTATAAAGCCGAGTGTCATACCTAGGCCAACTACGCTTTGTCTAACTCCTAGTAAAACTCCTTGTGAAATTGATTTATTTCTCGATATAAAGCTAATAGCAGTAGGCTCATAAACTGTTAGTATTATAGTATATCCAAGAAAAAAAGTATAGAGACCTACTAATAAATTATCTGTTTGAAATGTTAAATATAAAAACAACGGAGCTAACAAAAACTGAAATTGTAAAAGGCGAAAATGATGAATTCTCTTTAAGAAAAATGGTACAATCACAAAGTTTGATATAAGTCCGACAATTCCTACAATAAAAACAAAAAATCCCAAATGGAGAACTGAATAAAAGCTATCTATGATGTAATAATCAAGAAATCTTGTTACATTGTTATGTGAAAAACTTACAAAAAAAGTAATAGTTATCGTATATATTGGAACCCAAGGTAATTTAACAATTTGCTTTAAGTCCGTCCAAAAATGACTTCTAGTTAATTTTTCACTAAAATCCTGTAAATCTGTTTTCTTAAAGAATATATATAAGCCAAACAATAAGAGTAAAGCCCCTTGAATAAAGAATGTATAGTTATAATGTGGTTCAATTAATTTTGTTAAATATCCACCAATTAAGTAAGAAATCGCTCCACCAAATATATATAATGAAACACTATAACTTAATATCTTATTTCTCTCTTGATCATTTTTATAAGTATCATTAATGTAAGAATAGATATTTACTAAAGCACCAGCTACAAACAAACCACTAATAAGTGAAGCAAGCAATAATAAGTATTCATTTTCAAACAAACCAAACAAAGTTTTTCCTAGTGCATATCCAATAAACACTAATCCTAAAACTTTTTTTCTATCCTTAAGATCTCCAAGAGCACCCCATAAGGTTGCGAAAATCAATAATCCTATTCCATTGCTTGCTAAATAAAACCCAACGAATCTCCCGCTTATTTGTAATGAATTAGTATAAAGAGGTATTGCTGGATTACCTAAATTAAACAAAATTCCAAAAAATAGTGATATGAATAGCAGATATCTTTTAGTGTTTTTCATGTTTCTACCTTTTTTTTATATTTTTACCTATAGTACAAGCTTTATAGAAATTTATTCTCTTCAATTTTTTTTACTAACACAATGCTTTCTGTCATTATAGCTTCACTTCTTCCGACAATTCCCACCTTTTCGCTTGTTGTTGCTTTTACGCTAACGCGATCAATATCAATTTCTAATAATCCAGCAATATTAATTCTCATTTGCTGAATATACTCGCTTAATTTGGGTTCTTCTAAGAAAACAGTTGAATCGATATTGATGACTTTATAACCTAGCCTTTTTACCTCACTCATTACCTTTTTTACAAGTAAACTTGAATCAATACCTTTGAACTTCACGCTCGTATCAGGAAAAAGCTTTCCTAAATCACCCATAGCTAATGCTCCAATCAAAGATTCACAAACTGTGTGTAAAAGACAATCTCCATCACTATGCCCTACACTCCCTAAGTAATGTGGTATATGTACACCACCAATAAGTAGTTTATTACCAGGTTCTAAGCGATGAATATCTGTGCTTTGCCCAATTCTCATTTTAAAATCACCTCTAATAATTTTACATCATCAAGTGTAGTTAACTTAATATTATTCTTATCACCAGATACTACTAATGCTCCAATATTGCAAAACTTTTCAACTAATACTGTATCATCAGTTCCAACAAAATCAGCTTCCTCAGCTAATATATGTGCCTTTATCAATATATCTTTTCTAAATGCCTGTGGAGTTTGAGTTAAAATTAAATTAGATCTATCTAACGTTTTAATTACATGTTTTCCTTTTACTTGTTGAATCGTATCAGTTACTAAAACACCTAAAGTGATTGAAGAATTCAATGGCATTAAGCTACAAATTTCATCAATAGCATCACTTTTAATAAACGGTCTAGCTCCATCATGAATAATTACATATTCATAATTGGCTTCTTTAAGGGCATTTTGGACACTATGTTGTCTTATACTTCCGCCAACAATAATTTTATCTACTACTTCTTTAAAAGTATTGGAAAAATATTCATATTCTGTTTTTGGCACTACTAAAAGAATTTCAGCACATTTTAAATCCTTTAAAAAGATATCAAGACTATACTGAATAACTTTTTTATCGTTTATTTCAAGAAGGACCTTGTTAAATCCTAATCCAGTTCTAAACCCACTTCCTGCAGCCAATATAATCGCAGAATATTTCATAAATATCACCCCTATAAATCAAAAATAATAAAATAATATTATAATTTCTAAAATGAACTATCATAAAAACAATAATTAACATCGTATGATTCTTTTAAAGTAATTTCTAGAGCTTCCTTTGCTTCATTTATTACTTGATCACAGCTTTTACCTTCATATGGCGATTCTGTTATCCCAAGATTGGGATAGAGTGTTTGTGTTATCCCACCGAAAATTAATTTAAGGTTTAATAAGTCTCCACCACCTGTTAGAGCTCTATTTAACAAATCGAATTTTTTCTGATCTTTAATAATTAATCCAAATTTTATTCCTTCAATTCGATATAAACTTAGATTATCTTTTATAAAATTAAAACGTAATTTTTTCAAGTATTCTCCCATCATTAAGTCGCCAACATCACGACCATACTTCTCATTTATTTGGGGAATATTAGTTAATAAAATAATCATGAAATGGTATGGAGTTTTTAATCTAATTAATTTTTGCATCTCTTCGTACATAGGTTTATACAAAGGGAGTTGATTAAGAACATCAGTTTCTGTATCAGGAAATTGCTTGATATCCATTGGTTTAATAATCGAAATTAAAGATTCTTTCTTCCCAACAAACATCTTTTTCCCAACTTCTTTAATCCATACTATTTCGTTATTACAAACTACTCGATAAGTAGTATTGTAAACAGGTTGTTTTTTAGATAACCTATTAATTACGGCTTTATATTGCGATAAATCATCTTTATAAATCTTACTTTCAAACATCTCTTCAGTAAACATATTATTTTCTAACCCAAATAAAGCAATAAATTTGTCTGTTCCAAAGAAGCTCTCACCTTCATCTTTAAAACACATGCCATCATTCAACAATTCAATAGTAGAAACAAACCTATTCCTTAAGAGCTCAGAAACATTATTTAATTCCTCAATTTCCTTTTCTAGTGCATAATAATCGAATTCTGAAACATCCTTTTTAAAGATAACTTTAAGGATTTTCAATGTTATGAATAACGGGAATACAGTTAAAACAGTATAATAATAGTATTCATAATAAACTGAGTCTACGTTGCCATAAAAATAGAAATAAGCGAACACTAATATAAATATAAAGGTGACTATAAAACTATAGTCAGCTTGCTTTTTCTTTTTTAACTTTATAATTATGTTTAAAATTAACCATAATGAAAGATATGCAATAACAATATTAATATTCATCACTCATCACCTCAATTTATTTTCCAATTGTTCCTTTAATATATGAATTAGGGTAATAATAAGTTAAGTATATTCCTAATATAGCAAGGTAATAACTAAGAGAAGAATAACTTTTTATTAAGTTTAAACTCAATACTGCAACTATTAAAAATAGCATCCCCCAAATAAAAGTTAATCCCCCACACATTGATCTAAACAATTTTGTTCTAGTATAATCTGTTCTGTAATCATGTCTAATATAGCCAAATGCTACAGGTTTACTAATCATCCATGTGAAAAGCCAGAACGCTGAAAATATAAATAATGTGTATGAACTGTCTTTTAAAGTATTTAATTCTGAGAAGAAGATACTAAATATACTTATCAAAAAATATAGTCCTATCGTAAAATACTCAAATATAGTAATCAACTTATAAATACGATATTTCCAGTATATTATACCTCCCAAAATAACTAGAGTAATTGGAGCAACAACTAAATAATTATGATAATTAGCTAATAAATTCGATAAAACTAATGTTCCAATAATTGCCAGCATAAACTTAAGTCCTTGTTTCCCTTGAACATATTTGTATCTTTGAGCACTTTCAATTTCAATACCCATATCGAATCCTTCAATAACTTCTTCAATAAATTGCTTTTCGCCTACATACTCTAAAGCACCGCTATCTAAAGCTTTTTCCAAAGTTGTATTACCAACACTTAAATCATATAAACATTCATTTGTCGCAATAATAATAATATCAGAAATATCACTTACACCTTTATAAACCCTTTGGTGTTTACCTTTAGTTCTAATATAATAAGAGTCTTTACCAATGAAAAATTGAATGTTTTTCTCTTGTTTACCTAGTGAACCCGAAATAAATTGATGGCTTATAATAGCCATTAATTCATCATGATTGATGAAATATTCTTCATCTTCTCCATGATAAATTAAATCATCTATCATATCCCCATATTCAACACCTATTTGAATTCCTCCGGAAATACCAGCCTCAGGTTTCACCCATAATCCAATAAAGTAACCATTAGTAAATGGGTTAATTGTCCCATGATTATCAATATCAAAAAGATCATTAATTGTCTTGTTTTTCCAATAATCTTTACTTGAAATCCCGCCAAAGTAACCCTTTTTTTGTCCGATCTTGCTAACGACAATGCTCTTTGTTATTTGAGGGAAATATTTTTCAACTTGCTGTATTACTTGCTCTAATTTTTGTTTTCTTGGTAAATCATCATCTAAAAACTCTATCAAAATAGCGCTGTTGCCATCTGCACAGCTTTTCTTGTCAATTTCTTTATAATTAACTAAACTGAGTAACCTAACTTCATCATTAGGTATTTCACTAAACAAGTAATGTTTTTCCTTAATCCCTATATCCTTTACATCAACATTAAGGCCTAAAAATACTTGATTTATCATTCTTTTAGTATCGATAGTAGAGTACATATCATAGAAATTTTGTTTAATTTCCTTATTTTGTGGCAGATATTTATTAACAAAATCATCTATTCTCATATTAATAACATAATGCTTAGCCTGAATTTCTACGCCATTAGAATCTATTATCTTTTCTATAACATTGTTATTAATGATAAACTTATCTATCT
>CBDUWI010000079.1:0-6223 GCA_965370885.1 uncultured bacterium
AAGGTAATTATGTATATATGCCAGTATTTAAAGTACAAGAATATAAATGGAAAGATTTAGGGACTCATATTAATAATTTAGTTCAACTTGAGCAAGATGAAAAAATTATTAAGGTAATTTCGGTTCGAAACTTTAATGATAATAAACATCTTCTATTTGTAACAAAAAATAATTTAGTTAAAGTTACACATTTAGAAGAGTTAAATGTATCTAGATATTCAAAGACTGTAAATGCTATCAGCTTAAACAAAGGTGACAGCTTAATAAGTGTAGATATTACTGATTCACTTGATAGAGAAGTCTTGATAGTTTCCGAAGATGGACTTGCACTAAAATTTGATTTAAGTGAAATTTCCATTTCGTCAACTACAGCGAAAGGTGTTAAAGCATTGAATTTACCACCAAAACAAAAAATTGCGTCAGGAATCATACTTAAAGATCATCACGAATTATTATTGTTAACACATCGTGGAACAATAAAAAGAATTGGTCTTGATGAAATTCCTAAAAAAAGGCGTACTAATAAAGGAGTTCAACTTTATAAAGTTGTTAGATCAAATCCATACAAAGTTGTTGATATGTGTTTGATGAATTCTACTCAATATAAGAACAAAGGTACAGTCTCAATAAATACAACAAATTCATTAGTTATTTTAAAAGCTTTTGATCTTAAAACTGATAAAACTGCAACTGGTAAATCATATATCAAATCCAAGAGTGGAACACCATTATTTATTAACATTGAAGAATTTGAAATTAATCCTTCAATTCCACACCTAAACGAATATGAAAAAGAAATAAACCAACATTTAATCCAACAAAAATTATTTGAATAAAAAGTAGCTTATGCTACTTTTTATATTAAATATATTCACAAAATTCACAAATGACTATTATAAAGTTCAAAATATGTTTGAAATATGCTATAAATATAGTAAAATAAAACTAGAAATACTATGTTTGAGGTGATTTAATGAACTGTTTAACAAATATTAATAGAACGCAAATTCCTCATGATGTAATTATGTCTTATATAAGTTTATATAAGTCAATTGGAATAAATCACTATAATCATGAGACATTAAAATCAGATTATCAAGTAATGGTGCGACAAACCATTAATTCTGATACTTACTTTTTCGCAAAAATTTTCGATTTAAATATAAGTGATTCTCGATTAAAATCACTAGTTTATAAGGATATTATGGCGAAAAACAAGGATGAACACTTAATTATAAACATAAAAACAGCATTTACTAAAATTCATAAACAAACCTCTACATTTGAGTTATTAACAAATGAAGTTTTTGATTTGTACAAATTTCTTTATAAAGACATTCTTCATGATACTAAATTACAATTTCATAAAGTAGAGAAGAAGAATGCAAAAAGCAATTTATTATCTAGCAATATTGTTTCCAAAAGAGAGGATTTAGAAAAATTAATAAATTTATATACTGAAAAACTTAATGAAAAAGAATATGAGTCTTCATTCATTATAGAAAACTTTTATATCGATTTTATTAACATTTCCCCTTTTCTTGATAAAAATAGAGAAATCGGGTTAATATTACTATATATATTATTGCTAACAAATTCTTTCGAAGTTTACGAATACATTAGTTTTATGGAATTATTGTCAGTACATAAAGAAGAATTTGAAAATGAAATAAAAAATGCTTCCTTTAATTGGAATGAAGGATTTAGTCAAATTCTTTCTTTGCATAGATTATTGACGAAAATCTCAACTATTGCATATGATCAAATTAATGAATTGATAAGAGATTATGAATTTGATAGCCAATTAAATAAATCAAATAATATCGAAAATACGATCAATAAACTAGATGAAATATTTAGCAAAGATGATATTAGAGTATTACATCCATATATTTCTGATTCGACAATAAACAGAACTTTGAAAAGAATGCGTGATGACGAAAGAATTCGACCACTTGGAAAAGGAAGAAGTGCAAAATGGATGAAACTTTACACAACAGAAAATATAAAAATCAATTTTCAACAAATAGGTCTTAAACTGGGGTGATAAAATGGATATAAGAATTGATAAAATAATTAGCGATGCATTAGCTGAAGACATCCCTTCTATTGATATTACCACAGATAATTTGTTTACAGATGAAGTGAGTGAAGGAATATTTATTGCAAAAGAAGATGGAGTTTTAAGTGGTATTGAGATTCTTAAAAGAGTCTTTCAAATGATTGATGAAACTGTCTATATTAAGGTAATAAATTTTGACGGAAACTTTGTTGAAAATGGTGATATAATAGCCATAATTACAGGTAAAACCGCATCAATACTTAAAGGCGAAAGACTTGCTCTTAATATCCTTCAAAGAATGAGTGGCATAGCAACATTAACCAAGAAATTTGTTGATGAAATCAATAATAATCATACAGTGATTTTAGATACAAGGAAAACAACACCTAACTTTAGAGTATTAGAAAAGCTTGCTGTTGTTCATGGTGGTGGTATAAATCATCGCTTTAGTTTAAGTGATCAAGTGATGATAAAAGATAATCATATTAAAGCTGCTGGAAGCATTGATAATGCAGTAAAAATAATTAAAGAAAAGATTGACCACAATATTAAAATTGAAGTTGAAGTTGAAACTTTTGAACAATTTCTAGAAGCGATAAATACTGATTGTGATATTATTATGCTTGATAATATGAATAATTCCATAATGAAAAAATGCGTAGATGCAAATAATGGAAAGTTATTAGAAGCTAGTGGTAATATGGTTCTAGATCGCATAAAAGAAGTATCTGAAATAGGAATTGATTTCATTAGTGTTGGTGCTTTAACTCATTCCTATAAAGCTATGGATATTAGTTTAAAATTTAATAATTAGAGGTGCAAAATGAAATTACATGAATTAAAAACAAAAATAGAAAAAGAAATTGAAACTTCACTAATAAAATTAGGATTTTTTATCGAGGAAACCGAAGTATTTTTGGAATCTCCAAAAGATAAATCTAATGGTGATTATTCTACAAATATAGCGATGAAATTGGCTAAAATAGCCAAAAAAACACCAATGAAGATTGCTGAAGAAATTGTAAAATCTTTCAATCAAGAAAATCTATTTATAACTGAAATACGAGCTGCAATGCCAGGTTTCATAAATATTTTCTTAGATAAATCCTTTTTAACAAATACAATTAATGAGATTAATGAATTAGGATCAAATTATGGGAACTTATCTCTGGGAGAAAATGAACATTACAACATTGAATTTGTTAGTGTTAATCCTACAGGTTCATTACATATTGGACATGCTAGAGGGGCTTCAGCTGGCGATTGTTTAAGTAGAATTATGACGAAAGCTGGATATAAAATTACAAAAGAATATTATGTAAATGATGCTGGAAATCAAATACATAATCTTGCTTTGAGCATTGATGTGAGATATAAACAACTCTTTAATTTGGATGTCGAATTACCTAAAGATGGATACCGTGGTCCAGAAATTATTGAGGCTGCAAAACAAATAAAAGCATTGTATAATGATCGTTTTTTATTAGAAGAAGGTTACGAATTCTTTAAAAAATTCGGGGTAGATTCTCTTTTAGAAATTCTTAAGAAGGATTTAAGTGATTTTGGCGTTGAATTTGATGTTTGGTTTAGCGAAAAATCTCTTTATGACAATAACTTAGTAAAAAGCACAATAGAATATCTTACAAAAAACAATTTTACTTATGAAAAAGATGGGGCTCTTTGGTTGAAGACTAGTGAATATGGCGATGAAAAGGATAGAGTTATTTTAAAGAGTGATGGGACTTATACGTATATAACTCCAGATATTGCATACCATCAAGAAAAACTAAAAAGAGGATATACAAAACTTATTGATATTTTAGGTGGAGATCATCATGGTTATATTAATCGTTTAAAAGCGGCAATTGAAATGATTGGTGGTCAAAGTGATTTACTTGAAGTTGAGATATTACAAATGGTTAAAGTTATTCAAAATGGTGAAGAAGTGAAAATGTCAAAAAGAAGTGGTAAAGCTATAACTTTAAGAGATATAATTGATGAAGTTGGAGTAGATCCAGTTCGCTATTTCTTTGCGATGAGAAGTTTAAACACACATATGGATTTAGACCTTGATTTAGCCCTTAAACAAACAAACGAAAACCCGGTTTATTATGCTCAATACGCACATGCTAGAATAAACAGTATTTTTAACCAAGCGAAAGAAAAAGGATTTGATATCTCAAAATTTCCAGACGAATTTTTACACTTGAAGAGCGATAAAACTTTTGAATTAATTCAATTATTAGCTAATTATCCTGATATTATAAAACAAGCTGCATTGCAAAGAGCGCCACATAAAGTAACAAACTATATAAATGCTCTTGCAAGTTCATTTCATAGTTTTTACAACGAAGAACATGTACTAACTGACGATAAATTAAAATCTAAAGAACTTCTTTCCTTGTTAAATGCAACAAAAACAGTATTAAAGGACGCTTTATCTTTAGTTGGTGTAAGCGCACCAAATAAAATGTAAAGAAGCGAGTTATTAACTTTTTAGTTAGGAGATACTTATGTATAAATGGAAAATATCTATACCTGATTTAGATCAAAATAATTTGGCTGATTGCATTTATCGGTCAAAAGGATTAACTGATTACTTGAGTCTATTTAGTTTGGATGAAACTAATATAAATAATCCCTTTTTACTGAAGGACATGGATAAGACTGTTACTCGTATCAAAGATGCTATTAAAACAAAAGAAAGCATTCTAATTTATGGTGATTATGATGTAGATGGAATAACAAGTACGTATGTACTATATAAGACCCTGAAAATCCTAGGGGCAAAAGTAAGTTATGATATTCCTAATCTCTTTGAAGAGGGCTATGGATTAAGTTTTTCTAAAGCATACGAAATTATTAATGATGATTATAATCTTGTAATTACTGTTGACAATGGAATCAAATCAATCGCAGAAGCAGTAATCCTAAAAGAAAATAATGTTGATTTAATAATAACTGATCATCACGAATATGATAAACAGTTACCAGATGCTCTTGCAATATTACATACTGAATTATCAGAATACCCATTTAAACCTTTAGCTGGAGTAGGAGTTGCTTTTAAATTATCACAAGCTTTACTTGGAAAAGACGCCTATCAGTTTATTGATATAGTAGCTCTTGGGACTATAGCTGATATGATGCCTCTAATTGATGAAAACAGAGCAATTGTTAATTTAGGATTGAAAAAAATGAAAAATTCACAAAATATTGGTTTAGCAAAACTAATTAGTTTCCTTAACTTGTTTCAGCCATCAGTTGCCGATATACAATATAAGATTGCTCCAAGAATTAACGCTTGTGGAAGAATGGGAAGTGCAAAATTAGCTGTTGAATTATTTTTATCTAAAGACAATAAATCAGCTCTAAAAACGATTGAAGAAATTGAATTAAGTAACAACAAAAGAAAGAAATTAACAAAAGTTCTGTATTCTGAAGCATTATTACAATTGAATGAAAAAGATCATAGCATTATTATTCATTCACCGCGAATGCATATCGGTGTTCTCGGTATCGTCGCTTCAAGATTAGCAAACGAATATTCGAAAATAAGTGTTGTATTAAAAGAAGATGATCAAACTTTTAAAGGAAGTATCAGAAGTTATAATTCAGCAGATTTAATTTACATATTAGGAGAGTTAAAAGATATTTTAATTCGCTATGGTGGTCACCAAAACGCTGCCGGATTAGAATTTAAAAAAGAACATTTAGCTGAATTTAAAAGAAGATTTAATGAACTTGTGCCTTGTGCTATAAGAGAAGATGATACCGTCGCAGAAGGAATCATTGACATTTATGAATTAGATATTAATCAAATTATTGAATTAGAAAAATACGACCTTAAAAATTCACTTTTCATCTTTGATAACATTACAATTGAAAATAAATTTTTAATAAGTGATGAGCATACAAAACTAATTATTAGTTCTTCAATAGAAGCAATATTTTTTAATAATAGATTTGCATACTCTAAAATTCTAAAAACAAGCAAAATCGCTTTACTAGGTAGACTAGATGTTAATACATTTAGAGGAAAGTCAAAAAAACAAATACTAATTGAAGATTATTATATTTATTAATATTAAAAACGTAGTGAAAACTAATTTTTTTGATATAATAAATTTATTAAAGAAAAAAATAATTGGAGGAAAAATT
>CBDUWI010000080.1:0-6106 GCA_965370885.1 uncultured bacterium
ATCAATAACATCATTTAGTAAATCATCATTTGTATTTTCTTCGATATATCCTGAAGCGTAATTCAATTCAAAATATTTTCCTAATTCTTCTAAAGGATTTTCTATTATATGGGGTTTAAGAGTTGCACTCCCGCCACCGTTTATTCGTGGATTTTTTGCAAAATCACCAATCAAACCAACTTTCTCTTTTCCCTTTAAAGGTAAAATTCCATCATTTTTCAATAATACAATTGCTTCTTCAGCAACTAAAGATGCTATTAAATGATTTTCATTAAGGTTTGTTTTTAATCCTTTGTTTTTATTTTTTTTAATATTTTCACTGAGTTTTAATAATGGTAATAAACTATTATCAAGCTCCTCAATAGTTAATTCTTTTTTGTTTATTGCTTCGATCATTTCACTATAAAACTCACTAGGACCGGGCATTTCAAAATTTAGTCCATTTTTAATACTTTTAACTTTATTTTGTACTCCGCCCCAGTCTGACATAACAATACCATCATACTTCCATTTATCTCTTAATATATCTTTTAATAACGATTTTGATTCTGCTGCATATTCTCCATTTACACGGTTATAAGAACTCATTACAGCAAATGGTTTTGCTTCTTTAATAGCCATTTCAAATGGTAATAAATAAAACTCATTAAGGGTTCTTTCATCAGCAATACTATTAACAACCCTTCTTTGCGTTTCTTGTTCATTTAACGCAAAATGTTTTATACAAGCCCCTACTCCTGTACTTTGAATTCCATTAATAAAAGCTGTTGCCATTTTACCTGTTAAAAATGGATCTTCACTATAATATTCAAAATTACGTCCGCCAAGAGGGCTTCTTTTTTGATTCACTCCTGGAGCAAGCAAAATGTCGACATTAAACATATTACACTCTTTACCAATTGTTTCTCCAGCTTGATAAATTAACTCAGGATTAAAAGTTGCTGCCATTGCAGCTTCAATTGGAAACATTGTACTCTTTTCTAGTTTATTTTCACTAGAAAAATCAAGTTCATCATTTTTCTTCTTATATGCTCTAACCCCATGTGGTCCATCAGCTACTCTAATTTGCTTAATATTTAATTTTTTATTTCCTAAAAAATTCCATAGACCTATTCCACTTGTCCATTTTGCTTTTTCTTCTATTGTTAATGAATTTAAAATGTCTTGATGTTTCATATTAATTCTCCTTTATAATTAAAAGCCCTAGTCCAAAAGAATTGAACATGGGCTTTTTCTTAATCACCTTGGATAATATTTGTTATTTCTTCTGATTGATAAACTCTAACAAAATCAACTAACATAGATGTTGGAAAAATTATATCATCAACACCCATTGCACCACCCCAATCGCCACCAATTGCAATATTTAATATTAAGAAGAAGTTATCATCAAAAGGCCATTCTTCTGTTGTTGGGCAAGTTGAGAAACTTGAAGGTATAAATGTATAGTAGTTTACATTATCAACAAAAAATTTAATTTTATCTGGTAACCACTCTATTTTGTAAGTATGAAACTCAGTTGTGACATCATCATAACTATAAGTTGTTCCACCTTTTTGTGTACCTATTTGATGATTAAACGCTTCAGTATGAACAGTACCATGGAGAACATTTTCAGCATATCCAACGTGTTCCATTATATCTATTTCGCCACTATCAGGCCAGCCACCATATCTTGAAAATGTTGGCATCATCCATATAGCAGGCCAAGTACCAGTTCCTGCAGGTAATTGAGCTCTTATCTCGAGAATTCCATAAGTCCATGATTCTGAATATTTAGTAGTAATTCTACTTGATGTATATTCTTTTCCTAGATAATCTTCAAGCTTAGCAGTAATCGTAAGAATTCCATCCGCTATAGATGTGTTTTGATCTGTATAATACTGAAGCTCATTATTTCCGCCACCATCACCGTTTACTTCATAGTGCCAATTATCTAAATTCAAAATCTCACCATCAAATTCGTCATTCCAAACAAGATCATATTCTAAATCAGCATAAACATAATCGTATCCTTCCGCACTACAATAAACAGAATCATCTGTTCCTGGAATTGGTCCCGAAGGAATTATTGGTCTATCATTATCATCAACAACATCATCATTTCCGCATGCGACTAAGCCGAATGTAATGAATAAACTTAAAATCAATATTATTATTTTTTTCATAATATTACTCTCCTGTAATTCCTGTTTTTTCGATTCCTTCAACAAATTGTTTTTGTGCAACAAAGTAAATAATAAATAAAGGAATCATCGTTAATAATGTTGCAGCCATTTTATATGCTTCACTTAATCTAGCTACGCCACCTTGCCCCGGAATATCTGGTGGTCTATTAATAAATAAACTATCAAATATACTTAGCTGTGATGGTAATAATATAACATTATTTCTCACTAAAAGTCCAGTGACGTACGTTTCATTCCAGTTCCAAACAAAACTAAACAAAAACACTACTATAATCGTCGATAAACTCATTTTAATTGTTATATGCCAAAACTGTGCAAAAGCTGAAGCACCATCTATTTTGGCAGCTTCATACAATACTGAAGGTATCATTTTAAAGAAGTTATAGAATATTAAAATTAAGATTGCAGAATTTACTCCTTGTCCAAATAGACCCATAACTAATTGTGGTATTACTGTTCCAATCAATTGAAACCCCATCACATCTTGTGCTGATACGATCATCATTATTCTTGGAATTAAGATAATAGGAACAGGAACAATAAAAGATATTAAAATCAAAGCGAATAATAATTTCTTGAATCGGAAATCGTATCTCGCAAATGCGTACCCTGTTAAAGCACTAACAATTGTTTGTGCTATAGCGAGGAACCCTGAAAACCAGATTGAATTATACAATGCTTCTAATCCATCTAAAACCCTTAATGCTACAGCAAAATTGCCAAAGTATAGTCCTTGAGGAATCCAATCAATTTCTGGATTTATTAAGTCATCGGGACTCATTAAAGATAATGAAATCATACTAATTAATGGATACAAGAAAACATAACTAATTGTAATTAATAATGCATATATAACAAATTGAGTTAAGAATTTATTTACTTTTCTTCGTTTACGGTAAACATTTTCAAATAATTTTTGAATAGCTATATAAGCTGCTTTTATTTTAGTCATGGTTTACCTCCTCAATAACTGAATCTCTTTTCGCTTTAATTCTATCGAAATTCAGTCTTTGAATTGAAGTAAGTTTTACATCAAATTTTTTCTCTCTCTTTGTAAAGATTAGCAAAGCAATACTAACAAAAATAATTACTACTATCGTATAAATCCAAGTGAATGCACTAGCTAATCCAAGACCTGACTCGAAATTATACATTGATTCTCTAATTAAATTTAATACTGGATTAATATTATACATTCCAATTTGAACTATCGTAAAGATTGAAACTATCAATGCAGTTGGTTTAATAATTGGCACAGTAATTTTCCATAAAATCTGCCAAGTATTTGCTCCATCTATTTTTGCTGCTTCGTAAAGTTGAACATTAATTTTTTGTAAACCATTTATAAATAATATTATCGGAATTCCCGTAAACCATAACACCATTGTAAAATTCCCAAATAATCGCAATAAAGAAACTGCTCCGCTTCTACTAAAATTACTCGCCATTTGGAAAATAATGTTTTCAGAAAAATCACTTATCGACGTGCTACCCGTCGATATTAACTGATCCATTACGCTTCCTGACAAAACAATAACTGGCAAGAAAAAGATTGTTCTAAATCCTGAACGGAATTTCAATTCTCTATTTAACAATATACCTAAAATGAAAGATATTATTACAATTGTCGGCACATAAGTAATTTCGATCATAATAAATTCAAGTAAGTATGGCACATAATTAACGTTTCTAAAGAGTGCAACAATATAGTTTTCAAAACCAATAAAATCCATTTCCCAACCTATACCAGTCATTTGTACGTCTAAAAAACTTAAATATACTGTGTAGAAAAATGGTCCTATAGTGAAAACAACAAATCCAATTAACCAAGGAAGTAAAAACATATAGGCGTGAAAATTCTGATGTCCGCTTCTTTGAATTGCTTTTAAATATTCTTTATCATTCTTATAAATCTTATTTGTTTTAGCCATAATTAACCTCCTATAACTTTATATGATATAGGATTAACAATAACACCGTTATAAGAAAATTCCTGATCTGTATAGTTAATAACTATCTCCACGCCATTTTGATAAGTATTAACTATTACACCATTTTCTAATACTGTTCTATTTATCCAGTTTACACCAATTACATTTCCTAATGCATTATCGACATCATTATAAATATCTTTAATCAAATCCTCATATAAAATATATTCAGTTGAATAATAATTACGAGAATTTGTGTCAGTCAACAGATGAGCTGGTTCATAAGTTAAAACAAAGCTAGGGTAAATATTATAATCAATCATTCTTAATACATCAGAAGCAGTATAAAAACTAAAGTTAGAATATGGTGCATATAATTCCATTGTGTTATTTAAAACTATTTGTAAGAAAGGCACAGTATCAGTCTCAATTAGAAATTGAGAACCATATGCAGGAGTTCCTAAAAAACGATCAATATATTCCCATAAATACATATTTGGTTGATATGCATTAATTAATTTATCACTAGGTAAATCTGCAAAACCTTCAGATATTACTTCTTTAGATTCTTCTCTTGTCATCTCAGTAGTCATGTCACTTATTAAGTGATTAGATATTCCTGTTATCGTAAATGATTGAACATCTAAATCATCAAATACGCTTGATTGATCAAGCATCCATTCAACACTCTTTACCGGTCTTGCATAATAAAACATTGAAATTGGATAATTAAATGTTTCAATTCGCGAATACCAAATACTTATATGTTGACTCGCATTCCTTCTTAAAGACATAATATCTTCGTTTATATAGTAATAGTCTTGACTAAAGGAAATATCTATTCCTTTTTTATTAAAATCTTTTATTAAATCTTCGAATTCAGATTCTCTCCCGATTTCTCTGGTAAAATCTGTATCCCGAGGATCACCTAAAGTAACTCCGCCATCATTCCAGCCGAGTAAACCTGAATTAATATTAGTTATTCCAATAGAAATTAGGTCATTTAAAATATCTCTTACACCGTCATGATCAGTTGTTACTTGATTTCTATAACCTGTAATTGCTTTTTCCACATCACTCATAAAGAAATCAAGTCTTATAGGAATTTCTTCTTCAGTACTATTAAGCTCATTTAATATTCCCTCATTAATTAAGTACTCACGGTAAGATAATGCCATTCCAACATAATCAGCACTAAATCCAGTTTCACCCTTACCAGCTAAAAAATTATAGCGGATATCAATATCAAAATGGTTTCTTTCTTTAAAAGTTGTAAAGTACCCGGCGCCATCTTTATTGTATTCTTGGAAGTACTGTTTATTATATTCAAAACGAGGATAAGTAAAATTATAATAAGTTAAATTTTCATCTGGCATAGATATAATTCGCATATATTCCTCACCACTTGTCGCAAATGCTACAAAAGCAGCTTCAATATTCCCATGAGCCATACCGAAAACAGGCATAGAAGCCGTTTTAAAAGGCACAAATGAACTAGCAGCAGAATAATAAAGTGTGTTTTGATTAGGATCTAATCCATATATTGTACTTTCATAAGAATTTAATTTAACTGTATTATCGTTATATCTAATTAAACTACCAGAACCATCAGGTACAAAACTATATCCTGGAGTTCTATATTTGTATATTTCTTGACTTACATAATCCATTTCTAAAACATCAAACTCTTCATAAGCTCCACCACTTGCTCCGATAAATGGAGACACTATAATAGCTGCGAGCACTTCAGAACCTGAACTACTAACTTCATGATCCCTAATTTCATATCTAACTCCGTTTTCATCAAAATAGACATGAACACTAACTTCAATTTCAATCTCTTCAAATTCTACGTCTAAACGAAAATGATTATCTTCGCCAACTACAGTCATTAAACTACTATTTACATCTTCATAACTGGAACTAGAAATTCTCTTAATGTTGTTAGCTGAATCGATATATTCAATAGTAATTAGTCCATTTGCA
>CBDUWI010000081.1:0-6098 GCA_965370885.1 uncultured bacterium
CCTGCTAATACTACAGAATATATTAATGAGTTTAGAAAGGAAATGAAATCTTTTGACTTAGATGTTTTCAATCATGTTGTCAAAATTTCGTGGTTGATGAGAAGGTTTTGTTATAATGGAAAGAGAAGACTCAGGTCTAGAAATAATGGTCATTGTCTTGATTCGGCATATGGTTTATTTGTTAGAAATTTTGTTGGGTATGATACTAAGTTTATTTTTGCTAACAGATCCAGTATTGTAAAAATAATAACTTATGTAGATGATCTTTTTCCTAATTTTGATGAAGGGAATCCGTTTAAGGAAGAATACAAATACCCTTACAAAACTGTAACATTAAATCATATGGTTTTAGTTTATCAAATGAAAGAGAAAATGGAACTTTTAGATTGTGCTGAAAAGAAAAAATTAAGTTATACAGAGTTTATGGATTATGTTATAAATTATATAAATTGTTATAATGATGAAGTTGGGAAAAATGAATATGAATTTATTTTTTCATGTCATTTTGTGCCATATGTGAAAAAAATGTTTTAAAATTAAATTTCAAATATGAATAATGAAGTAAAAAAACCAGTGATTTTTCTTGGTGGGAATGGTTCAAAAATGAGTTCTTTCTACAGTCAAAATACTTATGTTCAAAATATATTATTGAAAGCTTTATCGCAGGGAGTAACTGATCCACAAGAATTAAAAAAGATAGCTGGATTAAATAGGATAGCTGATGTATATCGTTCTTTGGATAAATTAGCGATAAGAAAAGAATATCATAAAGTGCTTATTGATAATGGACTTGATCTGAATTTTATTACAAAAGGACTTAAAGATTTAGCAGAGAACAGTACTGATAAAATAAAACTGGGAGCATTTAATACTCTTTTGAAATCTATTGGTTTGGACAAATATGAAAAACAAGAAGAATCTGGGAAAAGCTGGGAAGAAGAAATTATCAAAGTGGCGGAAGTCAAAAAGGATGTGATTGAAGGTGAAGTTGTTGAGGATGAAGTTGAAGATTACGAAGTAGTGGTTCCAGAAATTCCTATGGAAGAACTGAAAAGGCAGATAGAAGAGAAGAAGTTGGGAAGGGAATTGTATGAAGATTAGTGAGAACTTGGAAAGATTGAAAGATCCGAAATTCTATCTTGAAAATTTTACAAAGATTAAAGGAAAAAAGCCTGGAGCTTTAATTCCATTTATTTTAAATGAAGCACAGAAAGATTTATTTAATGCAGTGAAAAGGAATGATCGTATCATTATAAATAAATCTCGTCAGATCGGTTTTTGCTTATCTCCTGACACTAAAATTCTTACAGCAAATTTAAAATGGATAAAGATTGAAGATATAAAGATAGGTAGTAAAGTAATATCTGTGGATGAAAATATTTCTGGTGGAAAAGGTTCTGAAAGAAGAATAAAAACATCTATTGTAGAAAAAAAATGGTCTGTGTATGATAATGCTATTAAAGTAATTTTCGATAATGGAGAACAACTTATTTTAACAGGCAAACATAGAATGTTATATAAGAGTGGAAAAGGACTTCTTTGGAAAAGTGCAGAAGATTTTAAAATAGGAGATAAAATTCGTTTTATAACAAAACCATGGGGAGAGTCTACTTATGAGGATTATTGGTTTGGTGGCATATTAGATGGAGAAGGAACAATGCAAAATAAAAAAAGAAGAGTTAATATTTCAGTATTTCAAACAGAGGGAGTTGTTTTAGATAGAATAGAAAATTATATAAAAAATAAAGGATATATATGTTGTAAATCTATAGATGATCGTTTTTTGAAAAAAAATGTTAGCGGAAAAAAGAGAATGATTTCTTTTACATTTTGTAGGATGCAATATTTGTTTAAAGTGATTGGTCAATGCAAAGTTACAATATTTTTTCAATATGAATGGTGGAATGGAAGAAGATTGCCTCAGAATGGTTGGGCTAAAATAGTTTCTATAGAGGGTTTGCCAAAAAGAAAAATGATTGATTTACAAACATCTCGTAAAACATTTATAGCTAATGGATTTGTTTCTCACAATTCTACGGCTATGGTTGGTTGGATGTATCATAATACAATAACTGTTCCAGGAACAACCACAGCTATTATCGGATATAATAGTGATCTTACTTCTGAACTTCTTGATAAAGTTAAAACATTTTATCGGACGACTCCAGCGTCTTTGAAACCGACAATTCAATATAATTCTAAATATGAGATTAGTTTCCCTAGGCTTGATTCTAAGATATTAGTTCTTCCTTCTACAGTGAATGTTGGACGTGGATATACAATTTCGAATTGCCTTGCAACAGAGTTATCAAGTTGGGAAAATGCTGAAGAAAAGATGATGACATTGGAAGCCTCTGTTCCAATTACTGGGAAATTAGTAATAGAATCAACGCCAAAAGGAGCGCAAGGCTTGTATCATAGAATGTGGATGGCAGAAGACAATGGTTATATAAAAAAAGAATATGGATGGCACTGGGGATATTCTCGTAAAGAAATTGAGATTATTAGAAAGAGGATGAATAATCCGTCTAAGTTTGCTCAAGAATATCTATGTTCTTTCTTGGCTTCAGGAAGAGCGGTCTTTGATCCTTATATGATTAAGGAACAAAGAAAAAACATTTGGAAGCTTGGTGAAACTTATAAACAGAATGGAGAAATTTATAAAGTAAAAGAAGTTGATCATTTAAGAACTTACAAGGAGCCAGTAGCTGGTGGAATGTATGCAGCAGGAATTGATGTTTCCGAAGGCGTGGAAGGTGGAGATTATTCTTTCGTAACAATTTGGGATAGAACGACTGGTGAAGAGGTTGCAATGTTCAGAGGACTTATTCCTCCAGATAGACTTGCTGATAAATTGTATGATTGGGGAATGAAGTATAATAAAGCGTTGATGGTTGTTGAAATAAACAATCATGGTCTTACGACACTTACATGTTTAAAGCAGAAAGTATATCCATCTCTTTATTTCAGACCAAAGAAAATTGATTCTCTTGGAGTTTCTAGCAGTGATAAATTTGGATGGAGAACAACAAAAGTAACGAGACCTCTTTTGATAGATGAATTTGCTCAAGCTTGTAGAGACAAAGAAGTTACTATTCATAGTAAAGAACTTTTAGATGAAATGTCTGTGTTTATATATGATGATAATGGTAATATGGTTCCTGGAAGTGGCTTCCACGACGATGGAATATTTTCTGCTGGAATTGCATGGCAAGGATTTAAGTTGATGCCAAAGACAAAACTTCAGCAATTGGATTATCAGCAGCATCTCCCAACAAATTTTGCGTATTAGTAATTTTTAATAATTTTAAATAAAGAATATGTCTAAAAACGATACTTATCTTCCAGCAGATTTTGGGAAGAAAGAAGAAGCAATGATGAAGAAATATGAACTTCAAAAACAAGATGCAAAGAATTATTTTATTTCTTGTATAAAACCAAGACTTGATAGGTCTTACAAGTTATATGCTTCTTATAATGGAGATAGAGCGAAGCAAATAAAGCGATGGCAAGCCAACATTTTTGTTCCGTATGTTCATGCTGTTGTTGAAACTCTTATGCCAAGGATTTTGGACGCAAGACCAGATTTCACTGTTCAAGGAAGAACAGAGGACGATCAAATGAAGTCAGAGAAGATACAAAATGTTGTTGGATATACTTGGGAGATTTCAAAAATGGATTCCTCTACTGAAGATTTAGTTCGTTCTTCTCTAGTTTATGGAAATGGTTTTTTGGAAGTTAGTTGGAAGAAGGATGTTAGGGAACATAAGTTTTTAAGTACTAAAGATTTAATTAAAGATAAATATAAGTGGGAGAAAAAAGAACAAGTTTTTTATGACGCTCCTTTTGCAGAGCCAGTAGATAATTATAGTTTGTGGTATGATTGGCATAATATAGCTCGTGAAACAAAACAGTTTTGGTTTAAGAGAAGAGTGATTCCTGGTTCTGTTATAAAAAGAGATTATAAATATGTTGATAAAAAGAGATTGAAATTGGCTTTGGCTGCTAGTGGGGATTTAACAGACTATGCTTCAATAAGAAATGAAATTAAACTTGCTCATGAAGAGATCAACAAGGGGTCTGATCATGGTCAAGCTTCTTCTGGACTTACTAATAATATATATGAAGGCACGGAAGATCAGGATCTTCAGATGTATGAAGTGTTCGAATGGTGGAGACCATTTGATGATGCTTATGCTGTAATGGTTAATGATGTTCCTATTCTTAAAGGCGGTTCTATTCCTATTCCATATGATTTTAAAGAAGCTCCTTTTATTAATATTCCTTATTTGAAAATGCCTAATGAATTTGAAGGAATTGGTCTTCCTATTATTTTGGAGAATCCTCAGATAATGTTGAACATGATTAAAAATCAAAGAATAGACGCAGCTACAATGAGTATTCATAAAATGTGGATAGTTAATCCTATGGCTAATGTTGATACGAAAGAATTGGTAGTTAGACCTTTTGGTATTATTTATTCTCCAGATCCTTCTGGAGTAAGAGAAGTGCAATTTAGTGATATTAAAGCAAGTGCGTATAAAGAAGAAGATTTGTTAAAGAGTGATATGAGATATGCGTCTGGTGTTGATGATTTCTCTATGGGTGCTGGGGCAGATGTTGGGAGTGCTACTGCAGTTAGGCATTTGAGAGAATCAACATTAGAAAGAGTTAGATTATTTATAAATCATTTAGGTGAAGGATATTCTGTTTTAATGAGATACTGGATAAATATGCAGAGACAGTTTTTTACTAAGAATATGACGATAAGAATTATAGGAGAAGATGGAAATGAAATGTTCCCATTGATAGAGAAAGACGATTTGAAAGGAGAGTTTGATTTCATAGCTGCTGTTCTTCCTGCAATAGCTGGCAAGAATGATATTGATAAAAAACAGGGAATGGATTTATTTCAGTTACTTGTCAATTTGCCATTTGTTGATCCGCAGAAACTTACGTCTAAAGTTTTGCGTAGTTGGAATTGGAGTTTAGAGTCATTGAAGAAGAAAGAGGAAGAAGGAATGCCAGGTGCTCCAGGAGCAGAAGGGATGCCACCAGGAGCAGAAGGAATGCCTCCAGAAATGGCTGCTATGATGGGGCAACAAGAACAAGGAGCTCCGATGATGGAGGAGGGTGCTGCTGGTCGACCAGATATTGGCAGCGGAGATATACCTCCAGGAGTTATTCAACAAGCATTGGCTTTGTTGGGAGATAGAGGTGGAGAAGCTCCTCCAGCATTTGGTGAAGCTGGAATGCCTATTAATTTGTTGAAGGCTGGAGTTATGCCGCCTACAGTGGCTGGAGTGGGAAAGACGACAAATCCTAGAGGGCTCAATGCTGGGGGAAAGATCAACACACAAATCCCAATGAAAGCGGGGAACGGTCCAGAAGCGCAACTTTTAAATAGAGCTGCAAATATTCAAGGTTAAGTAATTAACAATAAAAAACATGGGAAAATATAATAGTTGGATGAAAAGTGCTCTTTCAAAAATAAACAAGAGAGCTGCTAAAAGTCCTATAACAAAAGTTGGTGAAAAACTTGGTGCACCAATTAGAAAATCTATAGAAGGATATTTTAGTAAAAAGAAGGAAGAAAAATATAAAGCTAAAATGGTTAATAAGAGTAAATTAGAAAAAGCAAAAGAAGCTTATCTAGAAAAATATGGCAAACCATATAATGTTAGAACAGCTACTGTAGACGAGACAAATAATTTAGAAGAATTTTTCAATTAATTAATAATAAATCAAATGAAGAAAAAAGAAGAAAAAAAGAAGAGTACTAAAAAGGAGGAAGAAGAAAAAGTAATTACTTCTTATGATGAAATGAATGATAAAGAAATGGAAAGTTTATTTCTAGAACTTTATTATTCTCCGCAATGGCAGGCGATATTAAAGTTCAATAGAATAAATCATAATAATGTGATAGCTACTTTATCTTCGGTTGATATGTTTAAAAATCCTACGCAGGCTGCTAGAGCACAGGGAACTGATGTTGGACTTTTTACTTTGGAAGCGAAAGTGAATAATCTTGTGAAACAAAGTGAGGAAGTTGCCTAGTGGTTGGTACTCGTGGTATTATGAAATAAAGAATGATTTAA
>CBDUWI010000082.1:0-6075 GCA_965370885.1 uncultured bacterium
TTGATTTTGGGCGTCTTCAATCATTTGATCAACTTTTTGACGAGCTTTGTTTAAACCTCGTTCAACAACCATGATACGAAGGAAAAATCCTCCGAATGTACCAAGTGTTATAAATATCAGACCAGAGAGAATTAATATTAAAGTTTCCATATTCATTCCTCCGTTTGTTTAGTTTCATTCGATTTTTTTATTCTTAACATAATTCTATAATTATGAGTAGAGACTATTTTTTTAACTATCTTATTATAACAACTCTTAACGAATAAAGTCAATGAATATAAACCACAAGTTACAAAAAAAAGGCATTTATATTAAATGCCTAATTTTTCTCTTACCTTATTTTCAAGTTCTTTTATTAGCTCCGGTTTTTCCATTAAATATTTTTTAACATTTTCTCTACCTTGGCCAATTTTTTCACTTTCGTAACTATACCATGAACCACTTTTGTTTATTATGTCATGTTCGACAGAAATATCGATAATCTCACCTAATTTAGATATTCCAAGGCCATATATTATATCAAATACTACTGTTTTAAAAGGAGGAGCTACTTTGTTTTTAACAACTTTTACTTTTGTTAAATTACCAACGATATCTAGACCGTTTTTAATTTGTTCTCCTCTTCTAATTTCTAGTCTAACAGACGCATAAAATTTAAGTGCTCTTCCGCCAGGTGTAATTTCAGGGCTACCAAACATTACACCAACTTTTTCACGGATTTGATTAATAAATATTGTGATTGTTTTTGATTTACTAATGGCACCACTAAGCTTTCTCATGGCTTGCGACATAAGTCTCGCTTGTAAACCGACATGGCTTGCGCCCATATCGCCTCTTATTTCTGCTTCTGGTACTAATGCTGCTACACTATCGATTACGATAATATCAATAGCACCACTTCTAATAAGTGCTTCAGTAATTTCTAAAGCTTGTTCACCAGTATCTGGTTGCGATAAGATTAAGTTATCTATATCAACACCAAGTGCTTTTGCATATTGAGGATCAAGTGCGTGTTCGGCATCAATAAAAGCAGCATAACCACCTAATTTTTGTGCTTCAGCAATTGCATGCAATGCAAGAGTTGTTTTACCTGATGATTCTGGTCCATAAACTTCAACTATTCTGCCGCGAGGATATCCACCGACACCCAATGCTTTATCTAACTGAATAGATCCCGTAGAAATTGATTCCATCTCGAAGTTAATATTTTCGTCACCAAGAATCATTACCGATCCTTTTCCGTGTTGTTTTTCGATTTCTTTTATCGCATTATCTAATGCTTTTTTTCTTGTATCATTAGCCACTTGAAATCCTCCTTGTTTTGCTAAGTATATATTACTCAGCAAACTGTAATTTTTCTTTAAATAGATTCTAAAATAATTGTTTTATTTTTTATAAAATAATCAATTCCTGAAATGATTGTTAATGCTAATCCTAAGTATAATATCCACATTCCTACGTCTGTGAATATATCGCTATATGGAAACAATAATAATAGCACTAAAGCAACCATTGTTGATGCCGTTTTATATTTACCAAGTTTACTAGCAGCAATAACTTTACCTTCACTAATTGCGATCAATCTAATTCCGGTAACGATAAATTCTCTTGATAAAATAATTAAAGTAATCCACATTGGAACAATTTTTAAATCGTTTAAAATTAATAATGCTGCAAGTACAAGTAATTTATCAGCTAAAGGATCGATAAACTTGCCGAATGTTGTAACTAAATTATATTTTTTCGCAATATATCCATCTAAAAAATCAGTTAATGATGCAACAATAAATATTATTACTAAACTGTATAATCCAACTTCTTGATCAAATATTCCTAAAGTTGGAAAGTAATATAAAATTACCATAAATGGTATCAATAATACTCTTAAGAATGACAGTTTATTAGGTAAATTCATCAAATCACCTCATAAAAAATTATATCATAAGCTAGACTTTTTAACAATTTATTATTTATAAGAAAATTACTCTAGTTCTCTTTTAATTCTATTTTTCATTATTAATAATAATATAAATCCAATTATAAACATCAAAACACTAAAATCAAATACATATAGCGGTTTTAGATAATATAAAAATCCACCTATTAATGGGCCAATTACCATTCCAACAGCAAAGAATGATTGTCTAACACCCATAATTGTTCCATATTTGCCATCTTTTGCATGTGTCGATATATAATTTTGTTCTAAAGGTGCATAAACGGCTCTTAAAAGAATATAAACCATAAATACTGTATAAAGTAACAAGATGAACTCATCGTTTCTAAAAACGAAGAAAATAATCACACTGCTAAACAACTGAATCCAAATCATTATCGTAAGTTGCCTCTTCATTTTCACAACTAATGGAACAATAAAGATACTTGTTAAAACTGAGACTATTCCTGTTACGAAAACAAATTGTCCTAACTCAGATTTTGTATAACCAAGATCAATAAAATACACATCGAGGAATTTTCCGATATTTATCATACCAATAGATATAAACGTTAATGATGATAAAAAGATAACTAAATTAACATTCATTTTTCTAATATCTTTAAATCCTTGAATTACTGATGCTTTTTCTTCACCGTTTTGCGGTTTCGGAACCTCTTTTACTTGAATGAATACGTTTAAAGCATGGAATATATTTAATACAGCTTGTAATAAAAATATTCTTCTTAAATCATCAGTTCCTAGTAAATTTATAAAAAATTCATTTTCACTTATAAAACCACCAATGTAGTATCCAGTACCAGCTCCAAGAGTAAATAAAGCAACACTAAAAGCAATATATTTAGTTCTTTCTTCTTTCGGTGAAAGACAGATTAAGTGACTTAATAATAAAGTAACACTAGATGCCACTCCGAATCCAGAAATAAATCTATATAATACCATTAAATATTCATTTGTTGCATAGCCAAACATTATTTGGCCAAAGCTATAAACAAGTAATCCTGCAACTATATAAAATCTTTTATTGCCGATATCACCAAGTACTCCCCAAATAGGACCACCGATTACTAAACCAAAACTCATCGTCGCAAAAAAGACTCCAAACATGTAGTCATCAATTCCTAAATCAGAAACGAAATCCGGGGTCACTGGATGTCCTAAATTATGGATTAAGCCTTGGAAAAAATAAATAATAAGTATCATTAAAACTGCTTTTTTCATCGTGCCACTTCTTTCATAATTAACTATTTTACATTATAGCAATATTTCAATATTTAAACAATTAATATCCATTTTCTTTAATATGTAATAAAAAAGCACAATTGTGCTTATTCACCTTTTACGTTATGATATACTTCTTGAACATCTTCAATATCATTCATTAAATTCATAAATTTCTCAAATAATGATATATCTTTTCCTTCTAATTCAATGTAGTCATGTGGATACCAACCACTCTCAGAGTCAATAATCTCAACATTCTCGTATGTTTCTTGTATAGTATCAAGTATTTTATCGAGATCATAACCAAAAGCTTCAATTTCTACTAATCCATCTTCTTCATCTATTTCTAATATCTCTAAATCTGCCATTAATAAAGTTTCAAAAATTTCTTCTTCATTCAAGCCTTTTATCGTTAGATGAGATAAATGTTTATAGCCATGTTCGACACTTCCGTTAACTCCTAATTTACAACCAACTTTAGTGAAACAATTCCTAACTTCGCTAACTGTACGGTTAATATTATCAGTTAAAGTATCAATAATGATTCCAATGCCACCCGGCCCAAAACCTTCATATCTAACAGGAGTATAGTCTTCTCCTAATCCTTTTTCTGCTTTTAAGATGTTTCTTTTAACAACATCAGCAGGAACTTGAGCTTTTTTAGCTTTATCAATCAAATGTTTTAAAGCTAAGTTAGAATCTGGATTTGATCCACCTATTTTAGATGCCATATAAATTTCTTTACCATATCTTGAATAAAGTTTGCTTTTATGCAGCATTGTTTTTGCCATTGCTGCTTTTCTTACTTCAAATTTGCGTCCCATAATATCACCTTTTAGTTTTTTTCCAAGCCCTATTATATATTAAGTAAATTAGTTATTCAATAGGTTTTACAAGTCTAGTTTCATTTGCTCCTAATACAACAACCTTTTCTTTATATAAAGTTCCTAATGCTCTTTTAAATGCTGCTTTTGACATTTTAAATGCCGCTTCAATCTCTACAGGAGATGATCTATCAGTTAAATCCATAAATCCATCATTTTTGTCTAAATATTCTTTAATAACTAAAGCATCTTTTGATAACATTAATTCTTTTTGTTCAATTAATGTTCCGTTATAAGAACGATTCAATTTAGTTTTAATAATTTTAACATATGATTCTTCACCGATGCGATATATTTTTCTTAAATGCTTAAAATAAACAAATATTCTGTGGCCTTCTTTAGTAATAAAAACAACACCTTCTTCGGCATTATAAATAACGTAAGCAATATAACACTCACCTTCAATCAATTCCGTTTTCGGTTTTAAATAATCTCTTAGTGAATATCTAGGGACAATTTTAGCTGTTAGTTGGTTCTTTGATACTCTTAATTTGGCATAAAGTGTATCGCCAACAGCTGGCCATTCTTTTTTTACAAAAGAAAGATCATCTCGTGAAAGAAGTAAATCTTTGATTAATCCTATATCAAGAAAAACACCTAATTTAGGATTAACAGCAACTACTTGGACAAAGTTTGGTGTTTTTTTGTCAATCAATGGTTTATTCATTGTTGCTGTTATTCTTTTTTGGTTATCGAAATATAAGAAAACCTCTATTTCCTCATCAATAATTAATTCTTTAGTTGTTTGTTTTTTATGTAGAAATACTTCAGTTTCCCCATTAGATAAAATATAAGAGATATCTGCCTCTCTTATAACTTTTAACTTATTAATTTCCCCCATTGCTAGTGCCACATATATCACCTCGCCCTAATTATAGCAAATTACTTAATAATATAATAGTCTTATAACTTGATTTATGTTAATTTTAGGATTAATTTAGTATAATAGAATTAGGAGGTGGCCTTGATGAAAAAATATTTTCAATATTTAATGATTTATTCTATTTTAGGATTTTTCTTAGAAAGAATTATTAATATGATTGCTTTGGGAGAATATTTTGATAATAGTGTTTTATATGGACCATATCAACCACTTTATGGAAGTGGGATTTTGATGGCCATAATATTTTATGATCTAATCATTAATAAAAGGGTTGATAATAAATATGTTAAAACAATTCTACTCCTTATTACAGCTATTATAACTACTGCTATAGCTGAAGCTGTAACTGGGTTTGGTTATGAATATTTATATGATGTTGTTTTATGGAATTACTCAGAATTTTTTAGTTGTCAGTATTATTATGTTTGTTTAATTCCAACTAGTATTTTTGGGTTTGGTTCTTTCTTAGTTATTAAGTATTTTCATACTTACATTGAAAGCTTTGTAATAATTATCCCAAATTATCTAACTTATTCTGTACTTTTAATTTTCCTTGCTGATATTTTCTACACATTCTTCATGTAAGTTAAAAATATGAAATGGATTTTTTCGCTTAATTAAGCTTATAATTTGATAGTAAGTTCTTTATTAAATATTTGTTGAATGTAGCGCTTACATTTGATAAAATAGATAATGATAAATAAACTAGGAGGTACAGAATGGGATTTTTACTTTATGTTGCTGTTGCAGCAAGTATTAGTGCTTTGCTTTATGCTTTTTATCTTTACAAGCAAGTCATTAAGTCGCCAATGGGTAGTGAGAAAATTATTGAAATTGCAGGTTATATTAAGGAAGGTGCTACTGCTTTCATTAGAAGAGAATATACTGTAATTATTATTTTCGTTATTGTTGCATTCCCGGCGATTTGGTTATCTCTTGGAATTGGTACCGCATTAGCTTTCGTGTTAGGTGCTTTATTTAGTGCTTCAGCCGGTCTTATCGGAATGAAAAGTGCAACTGATTCAAACTCTAGAACTGCTACCGCAGCTCAAGATCATGGTATGACAAGAGCTCTTAGTGTTGCTTTCAAAGGTGGAGCAGTTATGGGAATGAGTGTTGTTGGTTTT
>CBDUWI010000083.1:0-6062 GCA_965370885.1 uncultured bacterium
AAGATAAACCTTGTTCTGAAGAAACAAAAAGAAAAATGAGTAAAGCAAAGAAAGGTAAAAAGACAGGACCTCTTTCTGAAGAAACAAAAAGAAAAATGAGTAAAGCAAAGAAAGGTAAAAAGAAAGATCCTCTTTCTGAAGAACATAAAAGAAAAATAAGCAAATCATTGAAAGGAAAAAAGACAGGACCTCGTTCTGAAGAAACAAAAAATAAAATAAGCGAATCAAAAAAAGATAAGAAGGCAGGTCCTCTTTCTAAAGAAACAAAAAGAAAAATGAGTATAGCAAAAAAATATACACTAAAAGATTATAAAAAAAGATATCCATTTTTATTTGTTATTGAAGAATTAAGAGAAAATAAAAATAGAGAAATTCAAGCCCATTGTAAAAATCATAACTGCAAAAATTCAAAAGAAAAAGGTGGGTGGTTTACTCCAACTAGAAATCAGTTGAAAGAAAGAATAATAGCAATTGAAACACCCAGAGGGTTTGGTGAGTCTAATTTTTATTGTTCTCAACACTGTAAAGATACTTGTCCTTTATATGGTTTACAATCAGACCCATATAAAGTTAATGACATTTCTAGAGAAGTTCAACCTGAACTTAGACAAATGAGATTTAACTTTGATAACTACATTTGTCAAAAATGTAAAAAGCATCAAGATGAATTAGATGTTCCTCTACACTGCCACCATGTTGAAGGTATTAGATGGGAGCCTCTTGAAAGTGCTGATCTTGATAAAGTAATAACTCTATGTCAAGATTGTCATTTAAAAGTTCATCAAATAGAAGGTTGTGGATATCATGATATGAGATGCCCAGATCAACATAAAACTAAAATTTAAAAAAGAACCATTCTTTGCTCTTGATCCAGATTACTGTGTAGCTTGTTGTGAAAAACATCACTATGAGTATAGGCACAACGGAGAATGCTCAACAGGCAACTTAGCAAAAATAGTTTGTAGTGTAGAATCACAAAAATTTTTGAACCAAGAAAGGAAAATATATGAAAAAACTTGAAGAAATTAGAATCTTAGTAATTGGTGATATTATGTTAGACAAATATGTTGTTGGTAATGTTAATAAAATATCAGCAGAAGCGCCAGTTCCTATAATAGAAGTAATAGAAGAGTATGCAAATCTAGGTGGAGCAGGTAACGTTATAAAAAATATCAGAGATTTAGGAGTACATGTTGATTGTGTTGCTTCAATTGGTAAAGATGATAATGGAAAAATAATTTCACAAAAATTAAATAATTTGAATATTGGGAATTATCTTATCAATGAATCAGAAACTACAATAGTCAAAGAGCGAATTGTAGCAAACGGCAGAAAGATTCAAATGCTAAGAATTGATAGAGAAATAATTAAAAAAGTTCATTCAGATATTATTATTGAAAAACTTCAAAAATACTTTACAAATCATTCTCCAAATATTATAATTATTTCTGATTATGCAAAGGGACTAATAAACAATGAAGTTATGTCATATCTAAAAGAACAACCTTATAAAATTATAGTAGATCCTAAGGTGATTCATGTGCCATATTATAATAATGTGTTCATGATTACCCCCAATGAAAAAGAATATTCAGAAATGCAGATAGATTTTCCACATGAACCAAAAAATGTAGAATATTTACTAATCACAAAAGGAAAACACGGGATGTATTTAGAAAATTTTAATCAAAGTTGGGATATCCCAGCAGAAGAAGTTCACCAAATTTTTAACGTCAGTGGAGCAGGCGATACTGTTATCGCAATGATGGGTGTATGTTTGTCATTAGATTTAAACCCAGTTCAATCTGCTAAAATTGCAAACGCATGCGCCGCACATGTTGTAACAAAACCGGATACATCAACGGTTCCAAAAGAACTTTTTTTAAAAATTATGCAAGAAAAACGAGGAAAACATCATGGTAAATGAGACAGGCACATATAAAAGGCACAGACGTAAACGAAAGAGAGATTTAAAAAAGAGAAAAAAAGAAAGAAGAGCAGAGCGTGAAACCGCCATGGAATCTTATTTAGAAAAACTCAATAAAAAATAAAGTCCGTTTCCATTAAAGTAAAACAAGCTATATATATTATCTTATGAATAGGCGAAAATAAATAACTTTGGAGGACGAACTTTATGTTGGATTTTGAATTAAAAACTAAACTCTGCACAATAATCTTTTCTGAGGAAACAAAAATACCCATACAACTCACTCCCTCATCTGTAACAAATAAATTCCATATTGTAACTAATTTTATTAAAGCAGTATCAGAATTTAACGGTGAAGAATTTGATCTGTGGTTTCAAGATTTAATAGAAAAAGGATTGGATGAAGAAACAAGAACTTTGGCTGTTACAAGCAACACCGAAAAATTAAAAGAATATGTGGATGCTTACTTAGATCATATTAATATTGACTATAGTATATTTGTTGATGAAACTAAAGTTAAGAAAAATAGTATATTATTTAAAGCAGACGAAATTCAAAAAATTATTCAACTATCAAGTTATTTAAAAGTATATTCAATTTTTTCAAACAGCGAGACTTTAAAATTGGGTAAAAAACTTCACACATTAATTTATAATAAATTAGCATCAAGTATTATGGAAACAGATATTATTAATAAAATATTTACTGTTATTAAAACTAAAACATTTAGATATAACCTTACAGATAGATTCATGTGGGAATATATAAAAACAATTCAATGTAAAGATATTGGAATTCATATCATTGAAATATTTAATTTTATTATGAATCATATACTTATTTTATGTGAAGAAACAAAAAACCCAATAACTTATTTTGTTGGAGTTGTTGATGAATCAGTCAAGTGGTTTCTTAGATCTGTTTATAAAGGATCAATTGTTTATGATGATTCCATTTCAACGGAAGATATTCATGGGAGCGAAAAAGACAACTTAAGGACATATAGTTTTAATGATACTCTTGGAAGATTAAAAGGTATTGCATTTGAAAAAATATATAATGATCTTGAAAGACAAAATATTTCTATAAATAATGATGATGAAAGTATAATTAAATTTCAAAATAGATTAAGTGATATTAATTTTACTTCTCCATTATGTGGTTGTTTAGTATTTCCCATGTTATCCCAGATAACCAATATACCATATATTCATTTTAAAACAGTTTCATCAGATCATGCTGCTATCTTATCTTATTATGTTTTTAAATTATTACAAAAAACTTTTCAGGGAGAATATAAAAATATGTTTTCTCTTCTTCAATATTTTCCAAAAACAAATCCATCAGTAACTACAACATATAGAATAAAAGCTATTCACAACTATTTAGATATTCAAAATTCAACCAAGAATTTTTTTGGATTTAGTACTAAAATATTACCTCATGATATATTGTGTCATTATGTAGGTAGAGTATCAAGAATAAACTTTTGTAATTTATTAACAGGTGATGGATTATCTGGTATTCCATTGAGTAAAATAGAAGGAGAAATGATCCATTTCTATACAAAATATTTTGCAGGGCAACTAGATGACAAAATTGCTACTATGACTGCTTTAATGAGTTCAGACTTTTAGAACAAAATATAAAAGTGAGTGGAGGGTTAGTTATGACAAAAAAATTAAATGAAATTGAAATGCTACAAGAACTCATTCGAAGCGTATATGATAAAATAGACCCTGTCGATAAATTTAAATATTTAACTGATAAGAAAATTACAAGTATTTTACATGGTGAAAAACCAAAATGTTTTATGAACTTACCAAGAATTGGTCAGGATACATCTGCGTATTTACTTCCTGTATGTAATAGAGCTGGATTTGAAGACGCAGATATAATTTCTTTATCAATTAAACTAGTTCAAAAATTAATGACAGATAAATCAGCTGGGTTTGATGTTAATGATTTAAATACTGCATTATCAAAATTACAACATAAACATAGTGTGTTTGTAAAAAAAATACCTCATCCAGCAAATATGGCAGGACATAAATCCAATACAACAAGAATGTTTAATAATATTAAAAATCATTTAAAAAAGGAATAATATTATAAGATGGCAGATATTAAAATTTTAGATGTAGATAAATTTACTCGTGGAATGACCCCAGTAACTAATACGGAATTCCATACAAAAACTGGGGAATATCATGATAGTGGGTTATTTTCCGAAAAAATATTTGGCGTAGAAGGTTCTCTAGATAGATCAAAATCCTTTTCTTTCATGAACTTAAATACAAAAGTAATACACCCGGTCTCTTATAGAATATTAATAAGATTAGATAGAAAACTTGAAAAATTATTTTCAACTGAACAACCATTTATAATTGAAGAAGATGGAAGTTTAAAAGCTGATAATAATGGAATTGTTGGTCTTAATGCATTTAGAGAAATATTCCCAAAAATAAAATTTAGAGGGGATACACCTGTTAGACACAAATTAATAACCACACTTCAAGATAGTTATAAAAATAAAACTTTATTTATTGATAAACTTCCAATTATCCCTCCCGATCTTAGACCAATTTTTCAAGATGAAAATGGTATGTGGTTGATTGATGAATTGAATAATATCTATATATCTATTCTGAGAAAATCATTTCAAATAAAAAGTGCCGGTAAAAGTGGAGCTCTATATGATTTATTAAATTTTGGAGTTCAAAAAGCTATTAATGAACATGACAAATTTATTAAAACTAAAATTGGAAAAAAACGAGGATTAATAAGAGGCTCACTTTTAGGAAAAAGAGTTGATTATTCTGGAAGAGCAGTTATTACTCCAGGGCCTCAACTGGATGTAAATGAAGTTGGTTTACCTTTAAGAATGGCAGTCTCTCTTTTTGATCCATTTATAAAACACTATTTTTTATTCTCAAAAATATTTAAGAAAAAAGATGAATTAGAAAAAGAAATACAGGCATTTACAGGTGTTGATTTATCAGTCGATAGTGTTCAAAGAGTTATTAAAGCAATTAAATCAGGAGATACAATTCCACCCAGATTAAGAAAAATGTTTTTTGATGCAACGGAAATTGTAATGATGAATCGAGTAGTTTTAGCCAAACGAGATCCTGTACTTCATGATTCTTCTTATAGGGCTTGTACCCCGGTTTTAATAGAAGGAGATACAGTTCAAATGTGTACCCTTACAGTTGGGGGATATAACGCTGATTTCGATGGAGATCAAATGGCATTCTTTCATCCTTTAACAACTGAAGCACAAATGGAAGCAAAAGAAAAAATGATGCGAGCTGTAGGAAGTAAAAATGATACAAGCGTTACTTTTGAAATTTCAAAGGAGATGGTAGTTGGGTTGTATGTAATGACTAAACCATCTACTATGAAAACATCTCCTATTGGAATATCAAGGGATGATTTAGAAAAGGCAACAGATCCATATATACCAGTCAGATATAAAGGCAAAAATACAACAATGGGAAGAGCAATCTTTAATAATGCACTACCATCTGGTTTTAGATTTGTTGATACAATGATTACAAAAAAGATTGTGAATGGTTTGATTCCTGAAATTATTAATAAATATGGTGAAGATGCTGCAAAAAAATCATTTTCAAAAATTTCTAAAATAGGATTTAAATTTGCAACAATAATGGCAACAACATTTACGTTAGATATGATTGAAATTCCTGATCAAATTAAAAGAATGAAAGAGCAATTAGAAGATGCCTCTCCAGAAGAAGCAGCCAAATTATTAAAACAAATGGAAGAGATACTTAAAATCCATTTAAAAAATACAGGACTTGCGGACTTGATTGAGTCAGGCGCCGGTAAAGGATGGGGTCAACCAATGCAGATTCTTGTTGCAAAAGGAATAATATCAGATCCGAAAGGAAGATTATTAGATCCAATAAAAGGATCATTTTCCGAGGGATTAACAAACAAGGAATTTTTTAATGCTTCATCTGGTGCAAGAAAAGGATTGGTTGATAGAACATTGAATACAGCAACAACTGGATATTTTACCAGACAACTTGTATATTTATTATCTCCAGTAGAAGCTAACCCATATTTAAAAGATTGTAAAACAGATAGAACTATTACATTAAGAATCAA
>CBDUWI010000084.1:0-6053 GCA_965370885.1 uncultured bacterium
TTATCAGGGAGGGCGTCATAATTTCCCAATAGAAAAAGCATCGATTATAGAAGAATATTCACTTGGTGATGCAAGTTTAAAGCTCTTATTTTGGCCGTTAAGTGTCATTAGAATAGAATCAAAAGATAAGGAATTAATCATTAATATTGCTTATAAAATTCATAGATTTTGGTTAAATTATACTGATAAAGAAGCTGGTATTTTAGCTAAGACAAGTGCTTTGCATAACGCTACTACGCCAATTGCAAGGAAAGATAATGAAACATATGTGCTGGATATTGCTTTAAGAAACAATTTGACAAGCACTACTTATCCACTCGGAATTTTTCATCCTCATCCAGAGAGTCAACATATTAAGAAAGAAAACATTGGATTAGTTGAAGTTATGGGGCTCGGAGTACTTCCGGGAAGATTAGAAAATGAATTGAATATAATCAAAAAATATCTACAAAATCCGTCAATTTCATTAAAATCTGTTGGAATTCATAAAAACTGGATAAAACACTTAGAGAAAATTTATGATAACTCTAATGTTGATGAATTTATCCAAAATCAAGTTGCTATAAAATTTATGAGCGGTCTTGAAGATGCCGGAGTTTTTAAACAAACAAAAATTGGCCATAAACAATTTCAAAAATTTATTAGTGAATTTTTGAAATCGACAAAATTATAGAATACGAATATTTTTTAAAAAAGGGGCGATTTAATGAATAGATTGGAAATTAATAGATTTAATTTGAATTTTGGTTGGAATTTTATTCCTAGTTTTGATGAAAAATATATAAAAGAGTTCCCTGAAAGTGAACTGGTCAATATTCCACACTCTAATATTGAGTTTCAATTTAATAACTTTTCAGAGAATAATTATCAATTTATAAGTAGCTATAAAAAGGATTTTGAAATTGATAAACAACCATTTATAAGATATATTTTACATTTTGATGGAGTTATGAACTTTTCGATAGTTTATCTTAATGAAAAACTTGTGATTTCACATAAAGGTGGTTTTACGCCCTTTTCAAAAGATATTACTGAATATCTCACGAGTGGTTCAAATAAGCTGTTTGTAATGGTTGATTCAACCGAATTGACTAATACTCCTCCACATGGTGGAGCTTTAGATTTTTTAACATATGGTGGTATTTATCGTGAGGTATATATAGAAGAAAAAGAATTGAACTTTATTGATAATGCTTTTGTAGATGTTGTTGCCGGGGCAATAGAAATTAGAATGTTTCTAGACTTTAAAAACAGGAAAAGTAGCATATTTACTTTTAATATATATGATGAACATAAGTTTGTTCATAGTTTTCAAAGAGAGTATATATTAAAAAAAGAAATTAAAGTAGAAGAAGTATTTGAATTAGAAAGATGGACATTAGACAGTCCTAAATTATATACATTGGAAATATTAATTAAAGATAAACTATCATACACAACAAGATTTGCTAATAGGAGTATAAAGATTACTAATGATGGATTTTTCTTGAATAATAATCAAGTAATGTTGAGAGGGTTAAATCGTCATCAGTCATACCCTTATGTTGGCTATGCAATGCCAAGTAACGCTCAAATTAAGGATGCAGATATTTTAAAATATGAACTTGGTGTTAATGTAGTAAGAAGTAGTCATTATCCGCCTAGTAAGCATTTTTTAGATCGCTGTGATGAAATAGGATTATTGGTTTTTAATGAGACTCCAGGATATAGATATATTGGAGATAAAGAATGGCAAGAAGTAGTTAAGAAGAACGTATATGAAATGATTTATAGGGATTATAATCACCCAAGTGTCTTTATTTGGGGAGTAAGAATTAATGAATCTGAAGATAATAACGAACTGTATTTAGCTATAAAGAAAATAGCCAAAAAGCTAGATCCTTATCGACCTACAGGAGGAGCAAGAAATATTTTCGGAAGCAATCTTATTGAAGACGTGTATGCCTTTAATGATTATTCCCATAATGGGAATAATAAAGGAATTTTAAGCCCAATTAAAGTGGCTAAAAGGCCTGTTCCTTATATAATTAGTGAGCATACAGGGTATACGTTCCCAACTAAAAAGTTTGATAGCGTTGAAGTTCGATTATCACAAGCAACAAGACATTTGAAAGTTATGAATGATGCATATAAAAATTCAAATGTAGCAGCAGTAATTGGAACATCTATGTGTGATTATAATACACAAAGAGGGTTTGGCAGCGGTGATGGTATTAGTTATCATGGGGTTATGGACATGTTTAGAATTCCTAAATTTGCAGCAAAAGTTTATAGATGCCAAGATGATTCCACACCATTTTTAGATGTTTTGGCGAATCAAAATAGCGGAAAAAATCAATTGACCACTACAAAAGAGTTATTTGTTTTGACTAATGTAGAATATATAAAATTCTACATAAATGATGTATTGATTAAGAACTTTTATCCATCAAAAAAACAGTCATTTATTCTATATCCACCTATTATTGTAGATGATTTTATTGGTAATTTAATTTTGGAAAATGAGAATTTCAATAAGAAAGATTCCACTAGAATTAAAACTATTTTATTGTCATTAATGAAACACAATCATAAATTATCAACATACCACAGAGTCCAGTTGTTAATATTCAAATTAAAAAATAATCTTAATAAGAAGGAAATTGAGCAGTTATATTATAAATATATAGGGAAACTAAACATTGAACCAACAGTTTATCGATTTGATGCTTTTAATGATCATAAATTAGTGAAGACTAAGATGACAGGAACTAATTATACGAGTAGTTTATTTGTTAAAGTTGATAATGATATTCTTGAAGAAGACAGTACATACCAAACAACTAGAGTTGTAGTTAAGCATCTAGATGAATTTTCAAACCCTCTTATTTACACTAATGAAGTGATAAATATTGACATTACGGGGCCGTTAAAACTAATAGGACCATCAAAATTGCCGTTAGTTGGTGGAAGTATTGGATTCTATGTAAAAACAGTTGGTAAAAAAGGAAAAGCAAAGATTACAATTTCTGCAATCAGCTTTAGAAAAAAGATAGTGAATATAAAGATATTATAATTAGTAAATAGCATACTAGAAAGCGTTGACAACGCTTTCATTGTAAGATATAATTCTTAATGGAGAGGGATAAATTAGAAATGCAGAGGAGCATATTTTTGGTATTAAATAGTTGATAATAGAATAGACTCTAGATACTATTTGTGAAGGAAAAATATGCCGAAAGAATTACTAAGTCTATCTAGTAATATCTTGATGAGTACGGGTACACCTTACTCATTGTCATTTTATAATAAAATGATGAGCTGTTTATGTTTACGCATAAGCAGCTCTTTTTATTTTTGAAATATGAAAGTGAGGGAATAATATGGTGAAACTTGGAAAAACGATACAAGAAATTACAATTGGTGAGAAAGCTAGTTTTTCGAAAACAGTCTTGGAAAAGGACATTGAAATGTTTGGTGAAATTACAAATGATTATAACCCAGCTCATTTTGATGAGGAATACGCAAGTAAAACAATATTTAAAAAGAGAATTAGTCATGGAATGTTGATTGGATCTTTGTTTAGCAATGTATTAGGTATGAATTTACCTGGACCGGGAAGTATTTATATTAGTCAAACGCTTCGTTTTAGAAGACCTGTTTATATCGGAGATACTATTACGGCGGAAGTTACTGTTAAAGATATTGATAAAGAGAAAAATAGAGTTTTATTTGATTGTGTTGCATATAATCAATCAAAAGAAGCAGTTATTATTGGTGAAGCAATGATGATGCCACCAATAAAAGACGATAATTGAGGGAGGAAACTATTATGAAAAAATTTATTGATATATCAGATTTAAAGAATCACCTTTTTGACGGAATGAGTATTATGGTTGGTGGTTTTATGGTTATTGGGACACCAGAGTTACTAATAGATGAAATCGTAAAATTAAACATAAAAGATTTAACGATAATCTGTAATGATGCTGGTTTTATTGATGAGGGAGTCGGGAAGCTAATCGTTAATAATCAAGTTAAAAAACTAATTTCATCACATATTGGATTGAACCCTGAAGCTGGAAGACTAATGCGTGAAAATAAAATGGATTGTGAATTAATACCTCAAGGTACTTTAGCTGAACAAATTAGGGCTGGAGGTGCTGGATTAGGAGGATTCTTAACTCCAACAGGACTTGGGACAATAGTTGAAGAAGGAAAGAAAATCATTAATGTAAACGAAAATGATTATATTTTAGAGCTTCCTCTAAGAGCTGATTTAGCATTATTGTATGGAACGACTGTAGATGAATATGGTAATACTAATTATACGAAAACTACAAGAAACTTTAATCCTGCGATGGCTACAGCATGTGATAAAGTGATTGTTTTAGCTAGAGATGTAGTAAAGTCTATCGATCCTGATAATGTTATGACTCCACATATCTTTATTGATTATGTTGTAAAGGAGAAGGTATAAATGGATAAAAAAGAAATTAAAAACTTTATAGCAAAAAGAGTTGCTAAAGAATTAAATGATGGAAATTTAGTTAATTTAGGAATTGGATTGCCTACTTTAGTTGGTAATTTTATTCCAAAAGGAATGACGGTTCATTTGCAAAGTGAAAATGGCCTAATCGGGTTAGGACCTGCTCCAACTGAGGAAAACTATGATAAAGATATTACGAATGCTGGTGGGCAAGTTGTAACTCTTAAAAAAGGTGGAATGTATTTTGATTCATGTTTATCTTTTTCAATTATCAGAGGAGGACATGTCGATGTAACTGTCCTTGGGAGTTTGCAAGTTGATGAATCTGGTTCCTTAGCTAATTGGATTATTCCAGGAAAAATGGTGCCAGGTATGGGAGGAGCAATGGATTTAGTAACTGGGGCAAAAAAAGTCATTATTGCTATGACACATACTAATAAAGGAAACCCAAAAATCTTAAAAGAATGTACTTTGCCTTTAACTGCGAAAAATCAAGTAAATATGATAATTACAGAAATGGGTGTTATCGACGTTAAAAAAGATGGATTACATCTAATAGAATATAATCCAGAATATACAATAGAAGAAATTAAAGAAGCAACACAAGCATCTTTATTTATTAACAATCCTAGAAAAATGGAATTGGAGGTTTAATTATGGAAAAAGCATTAATTAGAATGCGTTTAAGTGCCCATAATGCTCATTATGGTGGCGGATTAGTCGATGGAGCATTTATTATGCAAATATTTGGAGATGTAGCTACAGAATTATTAATTAGAAGCGATAGCGATGAAGGATTATTTAGATCATACGATAGTGTTGATTTTCTTGCACCTTTATATGCTGGAGACTATATTGAAGTTACTGGTTGGATTACAAAAACCGGAAATACATCTCGTAAAATGCAATTTGAAGCACATAAAGTAATTGAATCATTACCTGAAATAAGTGAATCAGCAGCTCAGCTAATCAAAAAACCAGTTTTAGTAGCTAAAGCTAGCGGGACTTGTATAGTGCTTAAAGAACGCCAAAGATACTAATGGAAAAATTAATTATAACATGTGCAATTTCGGGTGCTGAAGTCACTAAAGAAGATAATTCATTTGTGCCTTATACTGTAAAAGAAATGGCAAATGAAGCTTTTTTGGCTTATAAAGCAGGAGCTAGTATTATCCATTTACATGTTAGAGAAGATGATGGTACGCCAACACAAGATGTTGTTCGTTTTGAAAGAGTAATGCGAGAAATTAAGAAATTTTGTCCAGATGTTATTATCCAACCTTCAACAGGCGGTGCGGTTGGAATGTCACGTGATGAAAGACTACAACCAGTTTCATTATATCCTGAAATGTGTACATTAGATTGCGGGAGCGTGAATTTTGGCGAGGACGAAGTTTTTATTAATACTGAAAGTGATATTATTTACTTTGCTGAAAAAATAAATAAAAACAATGTGTTTCCAGAGTTGGAATGTTTCGGTAAAATGCACGTTGATCAAGTTTTAAGACTATACAAAAAAGGTCATATATTAGAGCCTCTTCATTTTAGTTTTGTCCTTGGATTGAATGGTGGTATGAGTGGAGAA
>CBDUWI010000085.1:0-6028 GCA_965370885.1 uncultured bacterium
TTTAGTAAACGTATATTCAATCAAGTCGTCATAATCAGATTCATCATATAATTCAAAGCTCGCTGTGTTATCTAGTAAATCAGCTGTCTTGTAAACAAGCTCTTTAATATTTTCACTTGTAGCTGCGCTTATTGGGATAACTAGGTAATCTTCCTCTAATTGTTCTTTAAACAATTTGAGGTTTTCAGAAGCGTTTGGTAAGTCCATTTTATTAGCGATTATGATTTGTGGTCGCGCTAATAAGTTATATTTATAAGTTGAAAGTTCGTTGTTTATTACTTGGTAATCTTCGAAAGGATCGCGTCCTTCACTACCTGACATATCTACAACATGTAAGATGACTTTCGTTCTTTCAATATGTCTTAAAAACTGTAATCCTAGGCCTTGGCCTAAACTAGCACCTTCGATTAAACCAGGTAAATCCGCCATTACAAAACTTCTATTTTCTTCAACTCTTACAACGCCTAAATTAGGGACTAACGTTGTAAAATGGTAACTTGCAATTTTTGGTTTTGAATTGGAAACAACGCTTATTATCGTTGATTTACCAACACTTGGTAACCCAACTAAGCCAACATCAGCTAGCACTTTAAGTTCTAATCTAATACTATGAGATACTCCTGGTTCACCTTTTTCCGCTATTTCAGGAGCAGTATTGCGTGACGAAGCAAATTTAACGTTTCCGCGGCCACCGCGTCCACCTTTACAAATTATAACTTGTTGCTGGTGTTTTGTAATATCACCAAATACTTTATTTGATTCTTCATCATATATTGTTGTACCAATAGGAACCCTTACTATTAGGTCTTTTCCTGCTGCACCATGCATTTTTTTGGGTTTCCCGTTTTCTCCTAGATCAGCGTTTAACATTTTATTATATTTTAAATCAACTAAGGTAGTTAAGCCTTCATCACCAGCAAAAATAATGCTTCCGCCTTTACCACCATCGCCACCAGATGGTCCTCCCATCGGAACATATTTCTCACGACGAAAAGCAATTATGCCATCGCCACCTTTTCCCGATGATACTTTTATATTTACTAAATCTACAAACATTTGGACCTCCTATAAGGCATTAACCCAATCAAATAACTCTTTTCTATTTTTGAATATTAATACTCTTTTTTTGTTTTCATATTTCTTAATTGTTGCTTTTAACATTTTATTCCGATAATCATAAAAAGCTACATACTGTAAAAATACTTGATCAATACCTTCAATGCATCCTTCAGCCATATCGCTTCTTGTTATATGTTTATATTTTCTTGCGCGTTTATGAATTCCCTTTAATGAAACGTTTACACCAAAGTCTAAAAATATTATTGTATCTGCCAAATCTAAACGATATTTAAAATGAAGATTATTAGTATAGTTACCGTCAATGACCCAGGCATCGTTTTTTGCTAAAAACAATTTCATATAATCATCGAAATCTTCTTTACTAATATTTTCCCAATCCTTTTTCCAATAAACTTCATCTAAGTGTAATAATTTAATATTTAATTTATTGCCTAAGTCTCTACATAACGTTGTTTTACCAGTGCCACTTGATCCTAGTATTAAGATTCTTTTCATTAGATAGTAAATACTTCAGTATCAGGGTCTTTCAAGTTATCGCTTAAATAAATACCTGCGTAAAGCACTTCAACTCCGAGACTTTCAAGAATTTCAGTAGCTCCGCAGTTATCAGCACACATTTTACATGCTGAAACTTTAATCTCGTTTGTTGTTTTCCAAACCACTAATAATTTTTTCATATTTTTTCCTCCAATACTAATTCATAAGCTAAACGGTCTATTGTTTTTAAATATTCTAATTCGATAAAACCGTTTTTCTTTAAAAAGTTACGCATTTTATAATTTTCTAAGTGAGTATCGATCTTAATTGATTCATATGCACCTAATTTACTAAAATGAATTGCATATTCAAGTAATGATTTAGCAATCCCTTTATTTCGCACTTTAGGATGAACAAGCATACGATGAATCACAATACTTTTTTCTTTTACCCAAGAATTTATTGTTTTATAAGGCAGATCATTTTCCGCTAACAATGTTATTGCTCCTAGTATAGCATCTTTATCCTTATAAAGAAAAAGAGCATTATTTTCGATGTCTAGTTTGTAGTGTTCTTGTCGCGGATAGCTTTCATCCCATTGCGGAATGCCAAAAAGCATCATATCGTGAATTACAAGTAAAGCTAATTCATCAATTTCCTTTAAATCATCAAGCGTAGCTCTGGTTAACATAATCTCACCTCATTCTTGAATTATCTGCGAAAATTATAGCGTTTTTCAATAAAAATGGCAAACCACGATGTGATTTGCCAACTTATTATACAGGGTATACTGAAGCTTGTTTTCTATTTCTACCAATTTGTTCAAATTTCACATTTCCATCAAGTTTACTATATAATGTATCGTCTCCGCCGATACCTACATTGTTACCTGGATGTACTTTTGTTCCTCTTTGACGATAAATGATAGAACCAGCTGTACAGAATTGACCGTCTGATAATTTTGCTCCAAGTCTCTTTGCGGCTGAGTCACGTCCATTTTTAGTTGATCCAGTACCTTTTTTTGAAGCCATACATTTCAAGACATTAATTTCTATTAACATTTAAGTCACCTCCGATTTCTTTTTCTAACCATTTATGGTTTTAATTGTAAGTTTTGTATATGTTTGTCTATGTCCTTGTTTACGACGATATTTCTTTTTTGGTTTGTATTTGAAGACAGTTATTTTCTTTTGTTTACCATGTTTTTCAACAATAGCGTCTACAGTGAAACCATCTAAATAGGGATTTCCGATTAGTGAAGATTCTCCACCAACCATTAATACTTTGTCAAATGTGAATTTTTCTCCATCATTTACGTCTAATTTTTCAACATAAATTACTGATCCTTCTTCAACTCTAACTTGTTTTCCACCTGTTTCGATTACTGCGTACATAAAGCACCTCCTCATAATTTAGTTAAGACTCGCCATTAAGGTGCTTTCGCTTTAAAACCTTTTCTGCGCGGTATGCCGTTATTCAGCGTATAAATAATACCAAACAAAGACTATTTTGTCAATGCTTTTTAGTTATTAATATTTACTGCTATATTTATTATACAAAATATTACTATTTAATCAAGAAAATAACATTTTTTTAGATGATTTTCTTCTCTTTAAATGAATAATAACGACCTTTTCCAATAATAATATGATCGAGTAATTCGATATCCATCATCATACTATTTTTATGGAGAATTTTCGTTATTTCAATGTCGTGGTGTGATGGCGAGGGATCGCCCGATGGATGGTTATGACAAACAATTATTGAAGCTGCACTATTTATTACGGCATGTTTAAATAGTTCCCTTGGATGGATTAATGAGCTATTAAGTGAACCGATAAATAATGTTTCTTTCTTTACTAATTGTCCTTTTGTATTTAAGAAAAGCGCAATAAAATGTTCCTGATTTTTCATTTCAAGTTCATCTTTTAAATAAAGATAAATTGATTCAGGTGAATGTAATTTTATCTTTGAAATAAACGGTTCATTTATAATTCTTTTTCCTAGTTCAAAGGATGCGAGTAGCTCGATTGCTTTACTTGTTCCTATTCCTTTAATTGTCATTAATTCTTTAATAGTTACGTTACTTAACGCTTTTAAGTTTTCGTATTTATAGAAAATTCTTTTTGATAATTCAATGACACTTTCTTGTTTTGAACCTGTTCTTAAAATAATTGCGATTAACTCATGAGTGCTAATTGAAGCAATCGGATATTTTAGAAACCTTTCTCTTGGTCTTTCCTCTTTTGGTATTTCTTTAATCATAAACATCTTTTCACCTCAAATTAAAAATAGTGCAGAAGCACTATTTAATTTTTTTTCTAATCAGGCTTATAAAGTATAAACTACCAACGATAAGCAATATTTCATTATCTTTAAGCCCTGTTTTAAGGGATTCAAAAGAGGTATGAACGTTATCTTCGAGGTATTTATGAGGATGACTTGATACTTCATAGAGGTTATTTGCTGTTTCACATCTTGGGTAATCAAATTCTGTAAAATGGATTTCATCAACAAAAGATTCTAATACTTTAATAATATCAAAGTACTCTTTGTCTGTCATTGATGTATAAAGGGCTTTAATATACTTTCCTTTATAGAGAGTTTCAATTGATTCTTTTAAAGCTTTTATCCCACCAATGTTGTGTGCTCCATCTAAGATAATATTCCCAAAAACCTCAAGTCGTCCTGGCCAATTAGTTTTTAATAGTCCTAATTGTATATTACTTAAAGCGACGTTAGTTTTCTTTAAATGATTTAATTGGTATATTATTTCAATAGCTAATGAGGCATTTAATAGTTGATGAGTTCCAAGCATTCTAATTGTGAAATCACTATTTTTATAACTAAAATTTGTCTCGTTACCAAAATGCTTATTTGTGATATCCTCTTCATTTACAAAGATTAAATCAGCTTGCTTTTTCTCGCAATAAACTTTGAAAACATCTCGCAATTCAGGGTTGTTTTCTGTTGTTACTAAGGGGATTTTGTTTTTAACAATCCCTAGTTTATTAATTGCAATCTCTTCAAGCGTTCCACCGAGGATATGCATATGATCATAACTAACGTTAGTAATTGCTGTAATTATTGGTAAAACAATGTTAGTTGCATCTAATAACCCGCCAAGTCCTACTTCATAAATGACGTAATCGCATTTCTTATCTTTAAAATACAGTAAAGAAATTAATGTAATTAATTCAAAGAAAGTTATTATATCATCATGTTTTTCGATTACTTCAAAGTGTAATTTTGCAACAATATTTATATAATGTAAAAGTTCTTCATCAGTTATATCATCATTATTATATGTGATTCTTTCGTTAAATCTAACAATGTAAGGACTTGTGTAAGTCCCAACATTGTAGTTTTGCGCTAGAAGAATATTTTTTAGATATGCGACTGTTGAACCTTTTCCGTTTGTCCCAGCAACATGAATAACTGTTAATTCTTTTTCGGGATTATTTAACATATTAGTTGCCAATATCATTCTTGATAAATCGTATTTATCACCAAATCTTTTAACTGATTCTATCCAGTTAACAGCGTCTAATAAATTAGTAAACATTATGACGCTAGTTCCTTTAATCTGGCCGAGACTGTTGCATATTGTTCTTTATAAGTAGCTAGTTTTGCCTTTTCTGATGCAATTTTATCAACAGGAGCCTTACTAATAAATGCTATATTTGAAAGCATTTTTTCACCACGTTTAATTTCTTGTTTTAACTTTTTTAAATCATTTTTAAGTTTTTCTATTTCTTTTGATAAATCAATTAAACTTCCTAGCGGTAGAAACATTTCGATATCTTTGAATACTAGAGTAACAACATCTTCATTTAGCTCTTCGCTTGAATTAATTATAATTGATTCGGGGTTAATAAATTTATTAAGAATTATCATATTATCATTTAATAACTTAATAATTTCTGAATTTTCAGTCTTAATTAGTACAACTATTTTCTTACTTGGTAAAACGTTATATTCAGCTCGCACGTTTCTAACGCTTTTAATTAGTTCTTGAATTACTTCAAAATCTAGTATTCCTTTTTCATTAACAAATTCTTCAATTTCAATTGGCCATGAAGATATCACAATTGATTCTTCGACATGAGGAATATTTTGATAAATTTCTTCAGTTACAAAAGGCATAAACGGATGAAGCAATTTAGTGATATTTAGTAATACGTAAGAAAGAATTGATTTTGTTCTTTTTACTTCATTTTCATCTTTACTGTCTAAAGATAGTTTACTTATTTCTACATACCATGATGCAAAATCATCCCAAGTGAAATTATAGATTGCTCTTGCAGCTTCACCAAATTCAAATTTTTCATAATTATAATCTGCAATAGTAATAGTTTTATTTAGTCTAGCTAAAATCCATTTATCCGCAAGTGATAAATCTTCAGAATCAATTTCAATATCATCTATTGTAAATTCGCCTAAATTCATTAAAGTAAATCTTGATATATTC